>CACXES010000016.1 GCA_902766745.1 uncultured Ruminococcus sp. | reverse complement strand
TCCAAACTGTAAGAAAAGGGTCTTTGATGTTCAGAGTGCTCCCACCGGGAGTGTTGAGGTTCAACTCAAATGCCCTCACTGTAAAAATATAGTAAATGTTTCGGTTAATAATAAAATCTGACTACCGAGCAACGGCACCTCTTATAAACGAGTGACCAAATAGCCGGAGTAGAGCAAAAACAATGCTTTACTTCGGCTATTTTTTGTGCCTACAGCTCTCTGTTTCTGCTCTACCCGAAGAGAAAGGAACAGAGAATATGAAAATTAATTATGAATTTATTAATGGTGAAAAAACGGAAATTGCAGTAGAGGAAAATATCGGCACATGGATTTTGGATTCCAGGAGAGTCGAAGAAAATCTTGCTCGAAAAGAACGCTACCATTGTTATTCCTCTGATGCAGCCCGGGAGGGTGAAGCCTATGCTGTCCCGGACACCCCGGAAAGTTTAATATTAAGAAAATACGAGAATAAGCGTTTAATATCTGCACTGGGTGAATTGACAGAAGTTCAAAAAAGAAGGTTTATAAAATTTGCCGAAGGGATTTCAATCCGTGAAATTGCCCGTCAGGAAGGAACAAATTTTAAGTCTGTATATGATTCTATAGAACAGGCTCGAAAAAAATAAAAAAATTATTATAAACACCTCCATCAAATCCCCTCTCTTTTCTCTGTAAGGTGAAAGGCACAACAAAATCAGCCTTTCGGAAAGAAGGCGAAATATGAAGCACAATTTAAGAATTAGTGTTTCAAAAAAGCCGAAATACGGCGGCGTTGTCAGTTGTCGCACGGTTTCGGTACGGGAACGAAAGCGTGTTATCCGGAATAAGTGCAAACGGACACGGAGCCGAAATTCGTGAACTTCTCAAAAAGTACGTACAGACCAAGTTAAGTGGAATTGACCCGAAAGACTATCCGGCATTGCTTGCGGATGCGGAGGTGCTTAAATGAGTGTGAAAAAACACGCAGTTTTATCTGCATTATCTCTCACCTTCTTTCTCTTAAAATTGCGCATAAAAAAAGCGCATTATCATAATCGATAAAACGCTTTGGGTTATTCTTGACAAATTTTGTCTGATATTGTATAATAGGTTTTGCAGATAGGAGTTTTACGAGGACGGTTGTCTCTTCAATTCCCTTTATTATAAGTCGGGATTGGAGGTGATACACTTTTTATGGAATACATATTATATTTAACAATTTTGTTATTATTAATTGTATCAATTAAAAAGTAAGCCGCCCTCACGCCAAGTTGACGGCTTACTAAGCTATATACGAGGCAACCGTTCAATACGGAAAACCCCTCATCTGCTTTTATTATACCACAATCAAATAATTTGTCAAGCACATTTACAAATTAATTAAAATCATTATCGCATAGACTAATATTTTTTCCGGTTCTTACTATATTTGAACATTCTTTAAATTCTTTATATAATAGAATACAGTTCTTTATTCAGTATTATTCAGTCTTGAATGTATTATGTCAGGAGTGTTATATTAATATCATATCATTCATGCGTATCCGATAAGAAAAAGGTGCCGGAAATGTGTTGCACGGAGGGGGCAAAGCTTTATATGAAAAATAATATTATATGCACGCTTACTGTCTTGCTTATCTGCATTTCGACCGCCGCAGTTAATGCGGCGGATATTAATACCTCTGTGGATGAAAGTTTAGAAAATCTTGCTCGCAATTCATTCGTAACGGTTACCGCGACCCGCAGTCAGGATAGCGCATCAGGCGTAATTGACGGTGACAACAAAACGGGCAGCACTTACAAGGGAGAAACGGGAGCGTGGGTCAATGATAAAGGTGAGCAAAGTATAACAATTGATTTGCAGAACAAATATCCGATATCAGAGATTAGGCTGTATATGGGATGGCCTAATAACCGAACGGCATTTCCGTCAGACTTTAAACTCGACTTTTCTGCCACCGGAGCCGAATATAATGCTCTTGTTGATGATATTGCGGATAATATTCCCGATGGAGGATTGTATGTCTACAATAAAAGAGAGATATCCGCACGGTATATCAGACTTACGGTAACAAAACCCGAGGATTCCGCTGTCCGCATCAGGGAGATTGAGATTTACGGTAAAAATATGCCATGCCCTGAAACTGTAGCTATGGCACCATTATTTAAGGCGTCAAACGGCGAAATGCTGACAAAGGTAAGCGCCGGAGATACCGTAAAGGTTTCAACCATGGTTAGCAATTCGATCAGCGAAAGAACTGTGTATCTGGTTGCTGCGGCAAAGGATGAATACGGAGTGCTGAAAGGAATAGCTGTCGAAGCGTATGATCTTTCCGCAGATGAACAAAATCGAGAAGTAAGCACTGATTTTACCATACCGAAAGAAGATAATCAGAATAATGATTATACTCTGGAGGCGTACACTTTTGATGCCGCCCTATATCCTATCGGGAAAAAGTCGGTATTCTCAAGCAGTAATTACAATCCCGGCACCGTGTTCCTCGCGGTAAATGCTCCGCAGGGTCCGATAAACGCAAGTGAAAATCGATATAACTATGATGCGTTTTCGGTTTATGTGAAGGGACCTGATTCCGAGGACAACAGGTATACACAGTATGTTTTCAGGTATGCACGAAGGGATTATGTTGAGCTTGATTATACAAGTGAACATGATTCAAACTTAAATCTTTACAGAATATGCCGTGCATACGGAAAAGAGAGGATTGATGATTCCGCAGCAAATCAGCCGCAGTTTATCGATATGTACGGTGGTGCGCCGCTGCTCAACACAGGTGCGCTGGAGCTTGCAATACTCGAAAAAGGGCAAAGAGATTTTATCGGAACATTTCACGGAGATGAAAATTTAACTTCGGTTTCTCTGAGGGTTGACGGCAAAGAAATTTCGCTTGATCAAGCGGGTGTTTACTCAGGCGGTGTAATAGAGTTTGAACATATCTCGGTATTAAATCGGTGCGATACACCTGCCAATAAGGTAGCGGATTATATCAGAAGCTATCGGATCACAAATGAGAACGGCGTAGAGCTGGATCACAAGCTTACATGGTGCGTAAACGACTTTGAACCGGATCGTGCCTATATGGCAATGCTTCCCGCTATGCGAGTAAACAGTGATAATACCATACGATTCGGAGATTATATTGATTTTGCGGATAGTGCCAATACAGTTGTGCAATCATACGATACCTCAGAATACGGCTCGGGCATTGCCGGTCCTTCTCTTGCTAAAATCAATTTAAGCGGTATCCCGATGCCGATAAATGCTTACAGCAGAAATGCGGATAAAACAATTGTATACAAAATCACATATAAACCGATAGAGGGTATTAAGGAACCAAAGGCGCAGCTTGTGATAAGAGGGGGCAGTGCCAATGATAATAAGATTTATTTCAACAGCAATCAGGGTATGACCGTATCAGAAGGGGAAATATGGCATATGAATACAACATATAATATTTATCTGTCGCAAAAGAAGGATTAAATTTTATTAGATAGCAATGGTGCATTATGGTGAAGCCCGGCAAAAAAATTCGTATCTTATAATGCTATCCACGAATTTTGGATTTTTGGTTTTACAATCATCTGTTATACAACACTTATACTCTGCACTGCCAAAGCCGCCGTTATCTATCCCGATATAACGACGTCCAAACTATCCTAATCTCCGGCAACCAATGGCAGTCATAAATATATAAAACAGGAATTTCATTATGATTGGACAGAAGATGATAAACGGGTATATGCCATTTATGCCATCTGCGGAATATTAAGCAACTTTGGCTGCACAAGACAAATAGCGGCGAAGCAGCTTGATGAGCTTGAAGCGGCATCCGTATTACAGAACACAAGGACAGAGGTTTGGCATACAGTATTAATTTAATTTTTTAATATTAGTTGTTTTGCACCACAAAAATAAATAATTATATAAATTTTCTGTCATAATTATAATTGACAGGCAGTATTTACAGTGGTATCATAAGCATGTAGAAACAAAGGTGTTTCGGGTTAAAACCGAAGCGCCTTTTTTATTATATTCAGACGAAAGAAAGAGATGAGAAAAATGAATGTACCTGTTGCCAATGCAAGAGAGATAAACGAACTTCTTGCAAGATACGGAGTAAAATTCGGGATTTACAAAAACGGAACGTTCAACGAGCAGCTGTTTCCGTTTGATGCAATTCCGCGAATTATTTCTGCTGAGGATTTTTCGCACATGGAAAAAGGTCTTATCCAAAGAGTTGATGCACTGAATATGTTTTTGAGGGATATTTATTCCGACAGAAAAATTATAAAAGACGGCGTTATTCCCGAGGATTTTGTATGTGCCTCAAAAGGTTATCTTGCCCAGTGTGCAGACTTGATACCCTCAAAAGGAATATACAGCCACATTTCCGGAATAGATTTGGTTCAGGCAAAGGACGGAACATGGTATATTCTTGAAGACAACCTCAGAATTCCTTCGGGAGCCAGCTATCCGCTTATTGCAAGAGAGCTTTGTCGAATGGCAAGTCCGGGATTGTTTGAAGGAGGCCGGATTGCCGACAACCGTAACTATGCGTCTCTTCTGAAAAATACAATGGACTATGTAAACTGCGGCGGAATAAACGTTATTCTTACTCCCGGAAGGCTCAATGCCGCATATTTTGAACACAGCTATTTTGCAGAAAAAACAGGTGCGGTTCTTGTTCAAAACACCGATCTTTTCGTTGAGGATAACATACTGTACATGAAGGATTATCAGGGCGGAAAAACAAGAGTGGGCGCTGTATACCGCCGCATTTCCGATGAATATCTCGACCCTCTTACATTCCTTCCGGAGTCGCTTATCGGAGTCCCGCATATTATGGATGCTTACCGTGCCGGAAACACCGCAATAATAAATGCACCCGGAAACGGAGTTGCGGATGATAAGGGGATTTACTATTTCGTGCCGAAGATGGTAAAATATTACCTCGGCGAGGAGCCGATTTTGAAAAACGCTCCGACTTATCTGCCCTTTTATGACGAGGATAGAAAGTTTGTTCTTGACAATCTGGAAAAGCTTGTTATTAAGGATGTTTCGGAGGCAGGAGGCTACGGAGTTGTTTTTGGCAGAGATATGACAAGGGAGCAGCTTGAAAGCTGGCGCAGACTTATAACCGAGCAGTCTCGCCGTTTTATTGCGCAGGAAGTTATAGATTTTATTGATCTTGAAATCGCAGAAAACGACAAAACAGTTATGCGGAAGGCCGATTTGCGTGCGTTCGTGCTTTCCGGCGAAAAAACACAGGTTTGGGCGAGCGGTCTTACCCGCTTTTCGCGAAAAGCGGATTCGTTCGTCGTAAATTCATCACAAGGAGGAGGCTTTAAAGACACATGGGTTCTATCACAAGAATAAACATTAACAATCTTTTTTGGCTCGGAAGATACGTGGAGCGTGTATTTATAACGCTTAACAGCTTTTTTAAATATTCCGACAGATTCATCGATGGCGGACAGGAAACATACGAAAAATATCTTGAGGATATTAACGTCCCCAACATTTATAAAAATTCAGAGGATTTTTTCACACGGTATGTTTTTGATATGTCCAATCCCGACTCGATAATCGCAAATCTTGACAGGGCACTCGGAAACGGAATTGTCCTCAGAGATGAGATAAAAACTCCGTCACTTGCTTATTTGCAAATGGCAATGGACAGGTTTAAGGCATGTGAAGGTACAAAGAAAATACGATATGATATGCTTCCCGTACGCGATGCGCTTTATGCCTTTTGGGGAAGTGCCGACAACAATATGACAAATGTCGATGCACTGAGAATCATTCATCTGGGTAAGTCTGTAGAGCGTGTGGATATGTATCTGCGCCTCGGATATTCTGCAGAGGAAATTTCCGCAGAGCTAAATAATCTGTTAAAGCATATTTCAAGATATGATTCCTACGGAATTACAATCGTAAACGCAGACGCCTGCGACGCATTGAAATCAGCGGTGCGGGATAATATCAGAATTGACAGACAACGAAGCTATATTTTAGAAAATGTAGAAAATCTTATTGAGGTGACTATCTTTGAAACAACTTCAGTTTGAATACGAAACGAAGCTTGAATTTTCTCAAAGTGTAACAGAGCATAGCTTTTCGCTGCGTTGTATGCCTTTCTCGGACGGACGACAGATAATTGCAGAGCCCGGCTTTGAAATTTTACCTGTATCCGGAAGTATATGGCGAAGCCGCGACAGTTTTGGCAATACGCTCATATGCGGAAGAAACGAAAAACCGCACAAAAGCTTTTCTTTCAGAGTATACGGAAAGGCGCAGATAGTAAATTCGTGCAAAGTCAACGGCTCCGCCCCGGAGTTCTATAAGTTTCATACGCCCCTTACCCGTCCGGGAAAGGAAATAGAATTATTTTACAAAAAAAACAAACCATCAGGCGGCAGCGTATTGTCGCGAGCCGAGGCACTGTCAAACAGTCTGTTTAACTTTATGACCTACAAAAGCGGAGTAACAAAAGTAAATACAACAGCTGAACAGGCAATCGAAATCAGAGAGGGCGTATGTCAGGACTATGCACATATTTTGCTGTCATTACTCAGGATAGAAGGCATCCGCTGCCGATATGTTTCCGGCTTGGCTTTTAAATGCGGAGAAACTCACGCCTGGGTTGAAGTTTACGACGGCACTTGCTGGACGGGAATAGACGCTACACACAATCGGCTTATAGGGGATAACTATATTAAGCTTTGTCACGGAAGGGATTATTCCGATTGTCCAATTGAACGCGGAATTTATCGCGGAAACGCAAACAGCGTTCAAACGGTTACATCAAAGGTAACCGAAATTTGAAAGGAGTAAAAGTAATATGACAACAGTTATAGCAAGTGCGGGTCTTGCCGTAAACGAGCGTATAGAAATACGGCGAAACAGAATACAAAATGCCGATCACAAAACACCGTCAAATAAGCGGGTATGCATCGTAACCGGAACTCACGGCGACGAGCTGGAGGGACAGTTTGTATGTGCCCAAACGGCGCGGATACTTAGTGAAAATATTTCATGCCTTAACGGAACGGTGGATATTTACCCTGCGCTCAATCCCCTTGGCATAGACAGCATAAACAGGGGAATACCGCTTTTTGATTTGGATATGAACAGGATATTCCCGGGAACGCATGACGGGACCATGGCAGAATGTATTGCCGCAGATACAGTAAACGACATAAGCGGTGCGGATATATGCATAGATATACATTCAAGCAATATTTATCTTAAAGAAATACCTCAGATAAGAATTAATGAGATAAGCGCAGATGAGCTTGTTCCGTACGCTAAGCTTTTAAACTGCGATTTCATATGGGTGCACTCCTCTGCAACGGTTCTGGAAAGCACTCTGGCATACAGCTTAAATACAACGGGTACAAAAACTCTTGTCGTGGAAATGGGTGTCGGAATGAGAATTACGCGGGAATATTGCAGCCAGCTTACCGCGGGCATACTAAACCTTCTGAAAAATCTCGGAATGTGGACGGGAAAAACGGATGCTGTCCGAGAGCCTATCGTATCACGGGACCGCTCGGTTGATTTTGTAAACAGCGGTGCGGACGGAATATTTGTGCCTTGCGTTGAACATTGGGTGGACATAAAAAAGGGCGATCACATCGGTGATGTAATTAATCCGGGCAACGGTAAAACGGAGGAATATGTAACTGCGCCATGCTGCGGAAAAATTTTTACGCTCCGTGAATTTCCTATAGTTTACGGGGGTTCGCTTATTGCGCGTATATTGGGAGGTGAGGCAGATGCGTAAGCAGGTTCTTTATTCGATTCAGTCGCCATATCGTGAGGCTATGGATATAATCGGATATAAATTCGGCAAGGGAGAAAAGGCTATGTGCGTTGTTGGATCAATGCGCGGAAACGAGGTACAGCAGATGTATGTTTGTTCTCAGCTTGTAAGCCGTCTTAAAGAGCTGGAACGGGAGGGTGCAATAACCGACGGAAATGAAATAATGATTATTCCCTGCGTGAACTATTACTCAATGAATTTGGGAAAGCGCTTTTGGACCATGGACAACACTGACATAAACCGCATGTTTCCCGGATACAGCCTCGGAGAAACCACTCAAAGAATAGCTGACGGACTCTTTAGGGAGATAAAGGGCTACACATACGGAGTACAGATGGCGAGCTTTTATCAGCAGGGGGATTTTCTGCCCCATGTTAAGATTATGGAAACAGGATTTACCGAACACGAATATATGAACGATTTCGGTCTTTCGTACGCCTTTGTCAGAACACCCAGGCCGTACGACACCACCACCTTAAATTATAATTGGCAGGTTTGGGGAACAAAAGCATTTTCGCTGTATACGAACGCAACCGATACAATAGACGAACCATCTGCAAAGATTGCCGTAGATGCTATACTGCTTTTTATGGCAAAACGCAAAATAATCGACGCAAAAATCATAAACGGATACAATACGGAAATAATCAACGAAAACAGACTTATTCAAATTCATTCTCAAACGGCGGGAATATACAAAAGCTATGTAAAGGCAGGCGACGAATTTAAAAGCGGCGACATTCTCTGTGAAATAATCGACCCGCTTGAAGGGAACATCATCTCCAAGATTTACGCTCCGATAAACGGAATTGTGTTCTTTCGCTACAACCGCCCGCTAGAATTTGAGAAAACCGTTCTGTATAAAATAATACGGACATAGAAGTATGCTTTGCAGACGCTAAAAGCGATGCTAAGCAGTGCAAAAAAGTCGGTGCATTAGAGTAGGGTGAGAGTACAAAAACGAACCGTGATTTTGTAAGGCAAATTTATGTCCTATCTGCGTTAAAACTCGGCAATCCTGAATAACGGCAGCACTACGCGAAGGCAATACAGGGAAAGCCCGATGAAATGGGGGGCTATCCCAATTTTTGTGTAAAAATTTTAAACACATAATTATGTAAATCTTTGTAATTACCTGAAAATCAAAAATCCGTATTTCTGTCAAGGCTGATTTTATAATGCATTTTAGCCTTTACAGGGATACGGATTTTGATATAATTTTATAAAAGGTTTATGTAAACCGAAAATGAGGTTTACACAAAATCGGGGAGGGAGTGTTGCGCAAACCGTGTAAATAGAATAATCTTCTAAACAATTGTTAATAATATAATTGGCTTTTTCCGTATGG
>CACXES010000015.1 GCA_902766745.1 uncultured Ruminococcus sp. | reverse complement strand
TATCCTGCCGTACGGAAAAAGCCAATTATATTATTAACAATTGTTTAGAAGATTATTCTATTTACACGGTTTGCGCAACACTCCCGAATACGCAAAATATTATAAAAGCGGTTGGAATAATTTTCGACCGCTTTACTATTTAACAAGGCATAACATGAAAATTCCTTTTCAAGTGCACGAATGTGCTTTTTATGTTCCGTTATGGGTGGCTTTGAATTTAATAAATACGCCTTACGTTTGTTGCGCCGCCCATATATATTAGTACGGAAATCCGAGTTGAGGAGCTGCTTTTTACACCAATTTCATTGGATATTTAAGAGCGTCTTCCTTGAATTGTTTATTGTAATATTTTGATATTTGCTTTCACACCCTTCTGACGTTTTTGTTATATCAGAATTTAGTGCGTCTGTCGACTGTACTTAAAGTATAACACTCCGGGAGACAGGAGAGAAAGTCATTCACATTGAACTTGAAAAAGCATAAGATAGGGCTATTTGAGATATCCTCTGGGGGTTTTCCCGGTAATTTTCTTGAATGTGCGTATGAAATAGTATTCCGATTCGTACCCAATCATTTCGGCGATTTCTTTCAAGCTGTATGTCGTATATGCGAGAAGATGGATGGCGCGCTCGATGCGGGTGTTTTTAAGATCTGTTTTCGGAGATATACCGAAGAGCTGTTTGTAAAGAACGCAAAAACGTGATGTGGAGTAAGGTGTGAGAGCGGCCATTGATTCAACAGTCCATTTTTCGTAATACGCCATGTGAATTTGTGTGCGTGCATCGGTCAGTATGAATTTTGCATCTGAGTTGATGCTGAGGCTTTTTGAAGTTTTGGCGGTTCTGCCCAGAAGCATAAATAAACGGCTTATGTTTAGTTCAATCAGTGAAGACGAGTATGTGTCGGGGTTGAGAAATTCAAGTTCAAGGTCATGCATGATTTTTGTGATGAAGCTTCCGTTTGGAATTTCATACAGAACGTTGTACTCAAGCCGGGCTTTCTTCATGATGGAATCAAGGCTTCCTTCGATATGCATCCAGTCATGAAGCAAGTCTTTTTCCACAGTTTTAAAATATTGATGAGAATATTTGTCATGAATAATAAACGAGTTGCCGCGAGTGTATATATTGCCGTTCTTAGTGAGGACAATATTAGGTGTTTGAAAATAAAGAAAGATATATTGGTTGCCTATATTTTCTCTGTCAAGTGAGAAATTCTTATTCTGATGCCATAAAACATGCATTGATTTAATAGTAATCATAGCGAGGACTCCTTTCGTGTATTCATAACAAATAGTATTATATATCAAATAAAAAGAAAATTCAATTTATAAAAATATTTGTGTTTCCCCGAAATTTTAAGACAAAAGTGAAATAAACAGAGTAAGTATAAGGAAAAACGCAAATTCAAATTTGAAATTATCTGCGATTTGATACACTAATTATTTTAAAATAATTTTTTTCATTGCAGTTGGGCTTTTCGGGACGATGTGGGCATCGTCCCCTACAAATGGGCGCAGGGCAATTATTCGATAAAAATACCGGAAGCATAGAGAGAGGAAGGCTTGCGGATTTTGACATAATTATATAAAAGGTTTATGTAAACCGAAAATACGGTTTCAGGGGTATATTTACTGTTGTCTGATCTGTTGTGAGGTCATAGAATAATATTTCTTAATCATTTTTGTCATCTGACAGCTGTCCGAAAAACCGCATTTATATGCAATGTCTACGCATTTGTAAGAGGTGGTTTTTAATAGCTCGACAGCTTTTTTGCATCGTACCTGTATTATATAATTGTAAGGTGAAATATTGAAATTCCGGTAGAATAAATGGCGAAAATGATCAATGCTGTATCCGGCCATCTTAGCGAGGTCGGATATATTTATTTTATACATATAGTTTTCATCAATGTAATTCTTGCAATAAAAGAGACTTTTTGATTTATCGGTTTTTGAGGATATATTCATACTTCGCTTTAGAAGAAGCATTATTTCCTGAATTTTCAGGTTGATAATTGATTTGTATTCGTATTTCTGCTCAATACTTTCTTTGATAATTGATTGAATAATGGGCTTTGCGTCCCATACATTATGATAAACCCCGGATTCTATTTCCTCATCACTTTCAAAACCGAAAAACAGACATTCAACATCAGAAAAATGTTTTTCGGAGTGTTGAATATTTTCGGTAACAACAGAAATGTCGCCGGCAGAAATCTTGTGATCAACACCGTCTATGGTTATGACTCCGTTGCATCCGTAGCAATAAAAAACAAGCTCATGACAGCTGTGAGTGTTGGTGTCAACAACACGCCCCTTTTTAAGTGTGTGAGAGTTTATGAAGATCAGATTTGTATTCAATCGAAACACCTTCTTATGGAGTATCTTTTACACATTATAATGCAAACCTACTAAAATTGTCAACAATATTTTATTCTTTTCTTTAAGAATAACCAAATAAGCTGTATAAAATACCGTTTTTGCACAAGACAAAAGAAAAACATTAGTGTTATAATGATATAGAGATAAAACAGAGAGTGGAGTTGATGCCGATGGCTGAAAAAATTTTGATTGATACTGATCTTGGATCGGATTGTGATGATGCGGGTGCGCTGGCATTACTGCATAATATGGCAGAGGAAGGAATGGCGGAGACGGTCGGTATTACGCATTGCGCATCTGAAATCAGCGGAGCGATTGCGCTTAAGGTGATTAATGAGTGGTATAAACGAAGCGATATCCCGATAGGAAGGCTTACCAGATACAAATTTCTTGAAGGAGAAAAGTGCACAAGTTTTACCAAAAAGACTGCGGAGAGTTATATCGAAAGTCATGAAATACCGAGATTTGAGGATTCGGTTAAGGTCATGAGGAAAGCGTTAGTTGAAAATACAGGGGTTACATTGGTTACGATAGGTATGATGAATAATGTTGCGGATTTGCTCAGATCCGAGCCCGATGAAATCAGTGATAAAAACGGAATTGAATTGGTTCGTGACAGCGTAAGGTGTATGTATTCAATGGGAGGAAACTTTAAGGATTTTGAATACGAAGAATATAATATAAAAACTGATGTAAAAAGTGCAAATTATGTTGCGACACATTTTCCTGCCCCCATCATATATGCCGGCTTTGAGCTTGGCTGTGATATAAAAACAGGCAATAATCTTAAAAATGGGTCAGACGAAAACCCGGTCAGAAAAATGTATGATATTTTGGGAGGGTTTGGATTCAGCTGGGATCCGATTACAGCATACTGTGCGATAAGACAGGAAAATAGGTTTTTCGACAAGAGTAGTGAAAAAACCATTAGCTTTGACGACAGAGGAAGGACAATTTGCACCGATGGCGGCAAGGATTTCTATCTTGTGATGACCGCAGAGCTTGAAGCCGTTCGCGCGGAGCTTGACAAATACATAAGATAGAGTTATTTCAGATACACTCTCGGTGTTTTCCCCGTGATTTCCTTGAAGGTGCGTATGAAATAGTATTCGGTTTCACTTTTTATTATTTATTCTTTTTATAATTTATTCTTTTTATTTGTGGCAATATTATATATATAATAAAAAGAAAAGTCAATTTGTAAAAATAAATTATATTGTTTTTTTGATTAATGCATTTATAATATATAGTAAAATTAAATAGATTTGTACAGGTGAAGCTATGAAAAAGTATAAAAATCCAATAATAGAGTATGACGGCAGTGCGAAAACAGCAGATCCGTATGTGGTAAGATACAAGGAAATGTATTACCACTGCTATGAAAAAATGGTGGAATATATATAACAGAGGCAAAAGAATTATGTGATATAGGGAGTGGGCGAGAGGTTAAGGTTTATGATGCGGAGCCGGGATTTGAATATTGGTATGCTCCTGAGCTGCATCGAGTTGGTAATTCGTGGTACATATATGGTGCGCCCCGGGTAGATGATGAAGGCGTACATAGTATGTGTGTGCTTGAAAACAAAAACGACAATCCCATAGGAAGGTATGAAAACAAGGGAATTATCCGAGGGCTTGAAAACAGATGGAATATAGACGGGACAATTCTTGAGCATGAGGGAAGGTTGTTGTTCCTTTGGTCGGATTGCGGAAGAATTTATATGTCGGAGATGGACAGTCCGTACAGCATAAGCGGAAGGATTGTTGACTTTGGTCCGGCAAAATATGAATTTGAAATGAGATGCGGAAAGGTGATTGAAGCACCTGCCGTATTAAAGCGAGGGGACAAGATACACATTGTTTACTCGGCAAATAACAGTAAATCCGATGAGTATTGTCTCGGAATTATGACTTTTTCCGGCGGTGATATTTTCGATACCGAAAACTGCTGGAAAAGAAGTGAAACACCCGTGTTTGAAAAGACAGACAAAATCTTCGGACCGGGACACTGCTCTTTTACGACGGTTACCGACGGAGATGAGGAGGATGACTATATTGTATATCATGCAAACCTCGAATCCGGAAGCGGATGGACAGGCAGGCATGTATGGATACAAAGGTTTACATGGGATGAGGATGATATGCCTGTGTTCGGCAGACCGAGCTTCGGCAATGCAGAGGCTGACATAAAAGCGGTATGATGTACACGATGGATATTTGAGATGGAAGTTAAATGAAGCTGTATGATGCGGAGTGAGAGGTTAACGGGTCGGCGGCTTGCGCCGGAGATTTAAGCCCGATTCGGAATTTTTCAGAGAAATTAATACTTAGCACACAGTAACAGAAATGGAGTGATAATTTGAAAATAATAATATTAAAGGATTAGGGGGTGATATTATATGATAAATAAAAAACCGGTTTCATTCTTTATATTGGTCGCAATTCTGTTATCATTGAGCGTTGTTTATGCAGAGAGCATAATGCGATATAATACGCTTTGGTTTGACCGCTTGGAAAATGATAATGTAACAGTATCCTTATCTTTTTTGAAAACAGCTGATGCTTCCTATGGACTTGAATATACCTCGCCTTTAGGTCAGTATTTTGACCATGCTATAATGGATGGTTATTATACCGCACAGGGAATGGTAAGGCTTACCGCAAATAATTATGTGAGTATAAAGCCTGACGGTGGATGGATTCCGACAGAGGATGAAAATAATACAAGTTATTTAAGAATGGAGTTTACTAAAGGTGAATGGCACAGCATAAAGGTTGTGTTTGCAAAGGCTAAGCAGACAATGGACTGGTATCTGGATGATAAATATGTCGGACAATCACGGACGAAGATGAATGTCCCGTTAAATGCCGTAAGTGTATTCGGCGCAAGTGCAGATAAAGCCGGACTTCAGGTTAAGGATGTTGGGGTATTCGGCGCAGATAACGAGTTGTTTTTTGAAAAGACGGAATCAGGACTTGTGGCGGCAGAAAAAAACAGTTCAGACGGCAAATTCTACGGAACCGATAATGTTTCATATATTAACGATTCGGTTATTAATGTAAATAATCAGACAAAAATGATTAAAAGAAAAGAGATAGGTGATGTAGGTCGGTACAGAGTCCGCGGCAGTATTACACCGAAGGCTTCCGGCGGCTCGATAGAGCTTTATATTTATAAGGACGGAGAGAAGGTCTGGGAGCAGCTTTTCCCCGAGGGAGAAACGGGAATTTATGATGTGCGTATTTTCGGAGATTTGGGAAGCACGATTGACGTAGCTGTTACTGCGGGTAAAGCCGGTGGGTATCAGTCCGCGGACTGGAGCTGCAGCTTTGAGAGATTTGTAGGCACGCTTTACTGTGATGCAGATACGGGCAGAGGCTATTCCTATAAAGTAAAAGAAAGCACATTGTTAAAGGACTATGTTTTAAAAAGTGATACATATTGCTACTCGGTGAAGTATGATGTGGAATATCCGATGGTAAAGAACAGTATAAACGATGCTTATAACAGCGGAATATTAGATACTGACGGCGGATATATTTCCGCTCACGGGTTGGCGGCTCCGGGGAAGCGTGTAGATAATGTAATGAGAATTAAGGTGCCGAAAACCGGAATAATCAAAATAACCGGCGATTTAGTTCTGCCGGAGAACAGTGATGGGGTGGTAACAGATATTTATCATAATGATAAAAAAATATGGTCAAGCCGTGTCGGAGGTGAAAGGTCGGTCAGGTGGGACGAGCCGTTTGACACAACATATTTTTCTTTTAATGTTAATTGTACGGTATATGCAGAAGAAGGAGATACGCTTTCGTTTTCCTTTAACCAATGGCGGAAATTGAATAACGATGTAGTTAATTTTAATGATATTAAAATTGACTACATTGAAGGCGAAGTTTGCTCAGAGACAACGAAGTGGAAGCTTGAAAAGAGTGTGTATATAGATGTAGGAAATAAAAAGCTGATAAAAGACGGCGAGGAGTATAGCTCTGAGGTAATTTCGAAGGACGGTGCGGTATTGATAGCGGTTGATGAGCTTGAAGATATTTATGGCAGTAATGCCGCAGTACCCGCAGATCTAACATTGGTATCAAATAAGGAATATTGTGAGATTGAGGCTTCGGCTGAGTTAAATGGCAGGAATATCGTTTTTGCAGATAATAATGATGCCATTATATACGAGGATATTCCGGTGAAATTCAGCTGGACTGAGCTTAGTGAGATTAATACAAAAAACACGGCTGACGAAATCGGTTTAACGGTTACGGCAGGTTTTGTAAACAGATTGGGAAATGCGGTTAATAAATTTGCCGAGGATGTTAAATATTATGTCTCGCTTAACGCCGAAAATATTTCAGATGAGCAAAAATCCTTTTATCTTGTTCTTGCAGAATATAATGAAGATGGCTCTCTGCGCCAAATAGTTTGTGCAAAAAATATTAGTGTTCCCGAATATGGGAGTCTTACGATAAACCATAGCTCGGGAGCGGATGCAATATCATTTACACCGTATTACAAATCCTCGCAGTTAAAGCTTTTTGTGTTCAGAGGTGATGCGTCACTGCGTCCCCTTGCGAACGCCGCAAAGCTTGTAAAGGGATTTTAATAAAAATTATATAAATTTCAGGAGGTTTTAAATTATGAAAAAGTTAACAAAATTGTTCGGATTATGTATGGTTTTAACATTATTGGTTAATATGTTTGCCTTGGTTAGTGTTTTTGCCGGTACTGCACATTTGGATTATATTAAATGGAATCTGTATGACAGTGAGGTTGTAACCGTAAGCATTGATGTAAAAAAGAATGATAGTTATAAGTATGGATTCGAAATCGAAACACCCCAAAATGCAAGTGATATCTATAATACGCAAAGTAAGTATTCTGCCGGTATGATAACATTTACATCCGATAATACCATTAAGGTAAAAGACGGATGGAACTTTGATGCGGCAGACGGACAGAGTGTAGGTCAGTTGTCAACCACAGATTGGACAAATATAACCTTCCGTTTTAACAAGACAGACAAAAAAACGGATGTTTATGTAGACGGGCAATATGGCTGCACAGTAACATCTAAAAGTGCAGGAAGCATCGCCTATCAAGTAACTCAGATTATTGTATTTTACGATAACGCAAATGCCGAGGGCAAAGCTTTTGAATATAAGCTCAACTCGGTATATGCTACAAAGGCTAATGAAATCGAAGTGGAAAATATTGATGTAAACAAGGGAAAAAAAGAGATAAGGGCTGAATTATCCGAAGAGCTTAAAAGCAGCAGTAAGGATAAGTTGGAAAATACTGTTTTAAAGAATGCGAATACGAATAAATCTGATTTGACAATAACAAATGTTAATTGTACAGGTAATATTGTTACATATACATATTCGGGAGAGATGGAGGACTATAACGATTATGTTTTAATTTTCCCCGAAGGTCTTGAGAGCAAGCTGGGCAAGCCGGTCGATAACGAAGTGGTGGAATATTATAAATTAACAAACAGGTATGTGCATCTTAATTCCGGAGCTAAACAGCTTAAGTATAGTGACTATGAAGGTGAAATCAATACAGACAGTGACATAGTAATGTGGGATAATGCTGCATATATATATCCCAGTAATATTGAAACGGATTCAGGTTTTCGCGGCGCATCCTTACAAGTAAATAATGTAATCATAGATAATACTGTTGCAATTCAGAATTGGAAAAATCTTCCGACTATTGCAGAGGATTATGCAACATTATCATTTGATATAAAACCATATAAGTCTGATTTGGCTGTGTGTATGGAATTGTCAGATGCATCTATGAAACAGAACCCGCTTTTGATTGGATTTGCCATGAATTCATGGATCCGTATAGGTCGCAATACGAGCGGTTGGGGAGCGAATAGCGGTTGGTTTAAAAATGCTTCCGGTTTAAATTGGGATGTAGGTGGTCTTACTTCGGTTAGAAACGCATATATAGCAGATAAATGGATTCATTTCGATTTAGTTTATGATGGTTCTGCAGATACAGTTAATGTTTACATGGACGGTGTGTTGAGGCATAGTTTAACAGGGATAACATCGGTTTCAAATGTATTTGGCGGAGTTCGCCTCAGAGTTTTTGATACATACGCAAACCAAGAAAATATGTTTGCTTTAGACAATGTAAAAATTACAGAGGGCAAAGCATCATTCTCAGTAGATGCAGTTAAATTCAATTCTGCATCCGACAGTGTCGGCTCATTTGAAACACTTGGTACTGTTCCCGAGAGTATTGATGTATACTTCAACGGAACGCCGGACGATACTACCCTGAATGCAACAAATATAAAGGTTAAATACGACGGTACTGAGGTTAGCTGCAGCGGCAGATATAATTCGGAAAAGGGAGCATATGAAATAACAGGACTTCCGACATACGATGCTTATAAAGTCGAGGTTACTTGTGAAAATGTAACAGACGGAGAAAATACAGCACCTGCTTATAAAACTCATGCTTACGGATGCACGGAGTCTGCTGCTGTCGTAACAGATGAAAGCGGTAATGTAATTACTTCAACCAATGCCCCGGCTACAGTATATATGAAATCATTCCTTGTAAATGATACAGATACATCTACGGGAAAGATACTGCTTTTCCTTGCGGCGTATGATGAAGCAGGAGTTTTGACGAACATTAAGACACAACCGGTTGAAAGCGTAGGAGCAAGGGAGGCATATATAACCTCGAAGGATTCAGCACCTGTATCCCTTGACTTAGAGGAAGCGGCGGCAAGCGTAAAATGCTTTATGTGGCTTTCGGACGGATTAACGCCTCTCAACAAATAATTTTTGATTAACAAGGAGTTTGCGGTAATGAATATAGGAGGTATGCGGTAATGAAATTATTTAAAAAGATGTTGTCAGCATTGTTAATATTCACCCTGTGCTTCAGTCTTATTTCATCAATAAGCGTTTTTGCCGGCGTGAAGCACGAAGGCTATATCATTTTTGATCTTATTGACGATGATGTTGTAACGATCAATATGAATTTGAAGAAAAATCTTGCAAATTCATATGGATTTCAGATTAATTCACCGGTCGATACGGCGAACCCCGGGAATATGCAAAATGTATATTCCCGAGGCTTTGCCAGACTTACCGCGGACGGCGGAATGAAGGTAAAGGATGACGGAAACTGGATGAATGATGATAAATCGGGAGGAAATGCGCTCGATGTTGTTTTCCCTGCAGACGGAAATTGGTACAATTTTAAGCTGCGTGTAAATAATGTTACCAAGAAGGTTGAGTGGTATTTTGAAGACAATTTGGTATTTACAAGCAGCTTTACGAAAAAGGACGGAGAATATGCGGCAAATTCGCTCATAATGTTCGGAGACGGTGACTATGAGGCAGGCGGATTAGAGTGGGAATTGGTTTCTGCAATCGGCACAAAAGAAAATGAAGTGGCTGTTGAAATCTCTGACCACGACACGGAAAATAAAACGATTACGCTTAATTTTTCAGAGCCGCTTGCGTCAGCCAACGCTCTTTCCGGTCTGACCTTGAAAAATACAAATACATACGGCAGTGAAGCGGATATTCCGCTTTCCGTAAAGTCGATGGAAAGCTCGACGGTAACACTGTCTTACAAGGGTGATCTATCTAATCGAACAGAATATGCCATTGTCCTGCCGAAGGACCTTGCGGGAAAATTCGGAAATACAATCTCAAAGAATATTTTGTATATTAACACAGAGTATTCCTCGAGTGCGGTGGTTGAGCATGAAAGTAATTATGAAAATTACAATCCGAATAAGGATATAACCGTCTTGCAATCGGTTTCGGCCAACATCAAATATTTTGATGATGTAAACAAAAACACCTTCGTTATAGATAACTACAAAAGCGGAGCGAGCAATAAATGGTTAAACTGGTCTGTGCCGTCAGGGATAGAAACCTTCCTCTCATTTGATATTATACCGTTATATAATGATCTCAGATATGCAATAGAGTTTTCGAACTATGATATAAACTCTACGCCCATATACATTGCATTTGCGTTGACGGGCGATATTGTCTGCGGTAATGACTGGCCAAACGCGGCATGGTTTGACGTTACGGGCATGAATGGCAACTGGAGTAAAGCCGGAACCTCCGGAAAATATACGGCAAATCAGAAAATTAATTTCAGGATTGTATATAACGATTCGACAAATCTGACTACTGTATATATGAATGAAACGGAAATTAAAAAGTTCGCAGGGAATATACAGGATGTCAACAAAATATTCGGAGGCATACGCTTCAGAGGAATGAGCGACTCAAGAGCTTCGGGCGAGGAGGTTATGCTTTTGGATAATGTAAAGAGCGGATATATTGTAAACGCAGCAGGAATTACTTCAGTTAAGTATTATAATACAGACGGAGAGGAATTCGGCTCATTTGATACGGTAGAGGGGATTTTTGATTGTGCAAAAGTTTACTTCAGTGCGGCTGTCAATGAAGCTTCGATAGACGACGGAGATGCATATGTTTCATACAATGACGCCCCGGTTGATTGCACGACAAGCTACTATACCGAAGATAATTGCTTAGTAATAAACCCCGATATTCTTCCCATGCCGAATGATGAAATCAGTGTTTCGATAAGCGGCATCGAGGATTTAGAAGGAAATGGTATCGATGCGGTTATAAGCCGAGCAGCGGCAGGCAGCTTTGTAAGTGGGTTTTATATTGAAAAGATCGGACTTACGGATAGCGGCGGAAGTGCAGTGACGGACACAATTGGCGGAGAGGTTTTTGCTGATATAAAAGCAACGAATACCGGAGAAGAAGATAAAAATGTTATTGTGACAACCGTCGGCTATAAAAACGGTGCTTTGGAAAGACACAGCTGTAAAGAGGCTTTCGTAAAAGCGCACTCTATTGTAGAGTTCGATGAAATCAATAATGCTGTAGGCATCGACTCAAGTAATATGGATGCTGTCGCTGTCATGATTCAGGAGGCGGAAACAGGCAAGCCCTTATGCGATGGTGTGACGATAAAGAGTGACAGTGCTGTATCGGGTGAATTGGTTTTTGCAGATGCAAATAAAGAGAAGCTTTCAAAGGATGAAAATGTAATTGTAGAGATTTATGCTCCGGATAAGAGCTTTGCGGATTTAAAGACTGCAACCGATTTCCGTGATGTATTGCTGTATAAAGAGATAGTAAAAGCGGATTCGGAGGGTGCATATAAGGTCAACTATGCGATAAGCTATGCAAATGCCGTATCGGGAATGTATACAATAAACGCATATGGCGACGAATACAGCCATACACAGCAAATTCTTTATACAAATCCTACATCCTTCAGCACGGTATTGGAAAATAAGCTTATGCCGGCGTTAAAGTCAGGTAATTCAGAGGCATTGAGCGAGATACTTCTGAGTAATTGCTATGACCTGTATGTTGATGATAAATATATCAATGAGGAAATTGCAGACAGAGCAGCTGAGCTTTTGATTGATTACAATGCAGAAAGCGCAATTACGGCTTCAAATGCGAGAAGGGTTATAAGCAGGGCGGTTGCAATTGCGGCGTTTGAAAAGGGTAAGCTTTCGGATATTTTGGCAGAGGATGAAATTTTCGATCTGGATGACAGTACAATAAAGGATTATTATAAAGAGCCATATGTGATGGATAACACAAAGAGAGATGTTGAAAAAAGACTCGGCGGTAAAAAATACAGCTCAATAAAGTCCTTCTATGAGGCTCTTGAAGATGCGTTTATACTTTCTGTTGTTGCCAACCCCAATATGCCTAACAGCGCCGCAACAGTAATGAAGGCGTTCGGAATTTCGGGAACAGATAAGCAGTATGCTAATGTTACGGGCAACAGCTACGCAACAATTGCGGCGCTTTCCAAGGCGATTTCTGAAAGTCCTAAGGGCTCCTCGTCGGGCGGTTCATCCGGCGGCTCAACCGGCGGAGGCTCGGGCAGCAGTAAGCAAGTGGGTGCCGCATCCGTAAGCAGCACGTCAAATGACAATAATAATCAGTCTGCCGATAATGTATCAAAGCCTGTATATGATGACCTTTATGGATATGACTGGGCAACAGAAGCCATCGAATATCTTACGGAGCTTAAGGTTGTCAATGGTAAGGGAGAGGGTAAATTCTATCCGGAGGATTACATAACCCGTGAAGAATTTACGAAGATGATTGTGAATGCTCTCGATATACCTCTTGCCGACGAGGAGGTAGAGTTTACTGATGTTGCTGTTAATGCGTGGTATGCTCCGTATATTAAGGCTGCATATTATGGCGGTGTTGTAAACGGCCACGGCGATAATATCTTTGGAATCGGCCGAAATATCACAAGAGAAGACATGGCGGTTATGGTTTACCGTGCCGCATCAAAGCAAGGACTTAATCTTAGCGCAGAGCAGGATAATATTTTATTTGCAGATGATGCCGCGATAAGCGATTATGCGCGTGAAAGCGTATATGCTCTGAAGTATAATAAAATTATTTCGGGTGTCGGAAACAATGAGTTTTCGGGCAAAGCCTTTGCAACTCGTGCCGAGGCATCTAAAATGATTTATGAGGTAATCAAAAAATAGTAATTACATCAGTCTGGAAGGAGTAAAATTATGAGGAAAAGAATTACAGCACTTTTAATGAGTATTTTATTGGTGCTTCAGCTTGTTCAGATAGTTTCGGCAGAGGCGGTCTCTGCCGAAGACAGCTCCGATAAGCTTGCGGTTAAGGTTTTAAATGGACTTGGCATAATGGGTGTTGATGAGTTTACGGGTGATTTTTGGGATAACACATTTGTGGCAAGGCGAGAGATGGCACAAATAATTTGTAATCTGTTCCGCCTTGAACCTATCACTGATAACGTTCCTAAGTTCATAGATGTTGCGGAAAAAGACCGCCCATACATAGAAACTGTAGTTCGAAGCGGCTATATGTCAGGTTACGGAGAAGACAGGTTTGGGCCAAAGGATTATATAACTGTTGCACAGCTTGTAAAAACCATTGTCAGTGCTCTCGGTGCGGATAAAATCGCAGAAAACGAAGGCGGCTTTCCCAACGGGTATATCACTGTTGCAAACAGATTGAAGCTCCTGAAAAATGTTAACGTCCCGGTTGATTCAGAGGCAAAGCGTATAGATGTCGCAAATTTAATTTATAATGCATTGACTACGGACATGGTTCAGCCGTCAAGTGTAAAAGCAGATGAGATTATATACAGTAAGGTTGAAGGACAAACAATGCTCACCGAAAGACTTAACATATATCGTTACGACGGGGTTGTTGATAAAAATGATGTGACATCCCTGGATTCCCGTTCGGGTGCGGGCGAAGGTATGGCAAGCGTCAACGGTGAAGCGTACAAGGATCCGAATGGCTTATTACGGGATTTTATCGGCAGCAAGGTAACGGTTTTTGTTGAAAAGCAAAAAAATCAGGAGTCGGGCACCGTTATCTTTGCTTACGAGTATCAGAATAACAGAACGCAAACAATAGAAAAAGATGACCTTATTGATGTTAACGGCTTTGTTGTGAATTATAAAAAAGGCGAAAAAAAGGCTGCTCTTAAAATGTCATCCCTGGTTTATGTTATTTATAACGGAAAGTATATTGAATATAACCGGGATAAGTTCAATATAGAAGACGGATATATCAAGTTTGTTGACAATGACGCTAACGGTGTTTATGATGTTGCTTTAATAAACGAATATAAAAGTGTTGTTGCAAACTCTGTATCTCAGGATGGGAATACTATTCAGCTTAAATATGGTGAAGAGCCTATAGATCTTGAAAATGCGATTTATGATATATCCATTGACGGACAAGCCGCAAAGGCTACTGATATAGGCTCGGGTGATGTTTTGCTTGTAGCGATGTCAGAGGACACGGGAGACAGTCGGTTTATCCGTATTGAGGTTGTGACAGAGCGTGCAATCGGTAATATCGAGAGAATTTTCAAGGACGGGAATCGTGACTATATCGTTGTAGGCGATTCGGAATATCGTATCAGCGATTATTGTAAAAGCCTTATTTCAAAGAGCTATATCAGTGAAATAAAAGCAGGATATTCGGGACAGTTCTTTACAAACGGTAAAGGAAGTATTGTATATTTTAAAATAAGCAACAGCTCCGTAAAAGCCGGATATATAATAAAGTCCGCATTTATATCGAATCCGTTTGAAACGACATTAAAGCTCGAGATGTACACGGAGGAGGGCAAAATAGAAACCTATTCTTCGGACAGTACAATCAAAATAAACGATGTTAAAACAGAACTCAGCGAGCTTTCGGAAACAAGCAGCGTATATAAACAGCTTACCACGCCGCAGCTTGTAGAATATACCATAACTGACGGCGTTATCAAATCAATTGATATAGCCTGTGACGGATATAATTCCGAGAAATTTTCGCAGGATTATGCAGGTACAATACTTTGCCGTTCGAAATCAATTTTAGGTGACAAGTATCTTGCATCTGCAACTACAAAGGTATTTTATATACCGACTCCGGCCAAAACCCATTACGAATATAATAATATCATAGAAGACATTTCTTATTATGATATAAAAACAGGCTCGTATTTTAACGGTGACAGTAACTACACGGTTACACTGTATGATATAAGTCCGGAGCTTGAAATAAAATATGCGGTTGTCAAAAAGAATCCCGTTGACGCGGATATGTGGTCATGGCATCAGCTGCTTGCCGTTACGGGTATTTCGGAAGCTGTAGATGAAGACGGCAACAGCACAAAGGTTGTAACCGGATACAATGAGGCAGGCAACGAAATATCACTTACGGCTGCAAATAATTCGTTTATGTATGACAGCCTTTATAACAGAGAGCCGCAGGCAGGCGATGTAGTTCAATACAGAACAGATAGCAGAGGCTTGATTGCTGAGATACAAATCCAGCACAGAGTTGACACACCGGATTATTATACGCCTGAATATATAGAAAGAGTTCTTGTAAATCGTACTGCATTCAAATGCTATGGTGAGGTTGCTGCAAATTCCTCGACAGGGCTTAAGATATGCTGTAAAAGTGTTTCCGGCGAGGTATTGCCGGAGGAGGTTGATATGCTTGTTACAGGCGGAGGTACAGCGGTATACAGCTACGACAGTGCAAGAGACCGTATGTTTAAGATT
>CACXES010000014.1 GCA_902766745.1 uncultured Ruminococcus sp. | reverse complement strand
GTTGCGCTTGCTTGATGCTCATAATATTCACATCTTCGCTTGCTCCGCTGCGGCTCCTCCTCCCAAAAAACGTCGGGTACAACCCTCAGTTTTTCGGGAACCCTACTGCCCGGTCGGCAATGTATAAATATTTCAAAAAATATGATTTGCGTAAAAAATGAGGAAACTCAAAAGCGGCAGTTCTTGACAGTGTTGCTATGAGGATGTATAATTCCTATGTAGATAAATATTTATCTGCGGACAAAAAAGGGCATACCGGTAATTTTACTGCCACAGGTGAAAACTACAAAAGAAATATAGGCTTATTAAAAGAAATATGGAGGTATATACGATGAAGAAGGTTTTTGTGGTTTTGGCGATTATCTTAACCATTGCAATAATTGCAATAACAGCGTTAGGCACAATCTGCATATACTCATATTTATGCAGGTATAAGGATTGGCAGAAAATTGATGTGCCGGAGGTAGGAACGTTCAAAATTCCGCCGGATTGGGCATATCACAGAGACGGAAACAGGATTTACCTAACAGATAAAAATGTTAAGACTCCAACCCAAGAAAACACATACATTGTAGGAAGTGTGCGAGTGACAAATGACGATGAAGTTGCATGTAAAATTTTTGACAGCAATACAGGGTATGGTGAGGTAGTTTCAAGCATTACGTATTCAAACAGTGCTCGCATCTGGAAAGTTAAATATATTATACATGGAAAATTATGTACGAAGGTCTGCGTGGATATGTGGGCATCGAGTGATACGGAGATAGATATGCTGGTATGGGATGATTCGGTAGATTACAAATTGGTTGAAAAAATTGCAAAATCTTATGCAGTGCATCTGAAAGAGGACGATTAAAAGAAATACAAATATCCGAATTATTCGCATTTTCCAAAGAAAAAAATCCTGTCGAAGGACGGGATTTTTCTCTGTATGTTATTAATTGTCGGGTCAGGCGGATGGAGCACCCCTACAATAATTATTCATCATTCATTATTCATCATTCATTATTCATTCTATTTAAAGATTATCGGAATATATGCCTGCACCCAAACGAACAGGATAATCAGCGGCAGAACATACTTGACGTACAGCCTCAGCCACTTAGGGAATCGCATCCCCTTGTCCCCGGTGTTCGCCTCGTTTATAAAGCTGCTCCAGCCCCAGCCATGCTTGTTGTAGGTACAGAACAGAACATAGAACAGCGCACCGAGAGGCAGAATGTTATTGCTGATAATAAAATCCTCGATATCCATTATCGACTTGCCGCCAACAGCTACGGCAGACCAAACACTGTTCCCCAAAATCGCCGGCAGACACAGCACCATCATAAGCGCAGTGTTTATCAGCGCAATCCTTCGGCGGCTCATATCCGTCAGCTCAAGCCAAAAGGACATAATATTCTCAAACACCGCAATAACGGTTGACGCTGCGGCAAACATCATGAACAGGAAGAACAGCGTTCCCACAATTCTGCCGCCCTGCATGGAATTGAATATGCTCGACAGAGTGGTAAAGAGGAAGCTTGCGCCCACCGTGTCCGCATCGGCGGTGACGCCGTTGTTGTAGGTAAAGCACGCCGGGAATATAATCAAGCCCGAAATCAGCGCAACCATGGTATCCAGCGACACAATGGTCACCGTCTCGCCCAGCAGCCGCCGCTCCTTTCCGATATAGCTTCCGAATATGGCAATCGAGCCCATGCCTATGGACAGGGTGAAGAACGCCTGACCCATTGCGGAGGATATTACCTTCCATATCCCGGCGTGCTCGATTGATTCGAGAGAGGGCACAAGATAGAACCGAAGCCCCTCCCTTGCATTTGACAAGGTCATGGAATAGACGGCAAGTCCAATCATCAGCGCAAGAAGTGCCACCATCATTACCTTTGTTATCCTCTCGACGCCATTCTGAAGTCCCAGCGAGCAAACGCCGAAGCATATGATAATAACCGCAAACGCAGCGGCTATATTTATCCCCGGGTTTGTGACAGTTGCGCCGAAAAGCTCACCCAGAGCCTCAGCACCCCGAACCTCGGTAATCGAACCGGTCAGATACTTGAAAAAATAAATCAGCATCCAGCCCGAAATCACCGTGTAAAACATCATAAGCAGGTAATTTCCGCCAATGCCGAGATACTTCATAAGATGCCACTTCTGCCCGGGCTTTTCAAGCTCATCAAAGGACGTGGCAATGCTCCTGCCGCTGGCACGACCGACCGCAAGCTCCGCCGTCATTGCCGGCACACCCAGCAGAACCAAAAACGCAATATAAATAAGCACAAACAACGCACCGCCGTAGCTGCCTGCCGTAATCGGAAACCTGTATACGTTCCCGAGGCCGATGGCGCAGCCGGCAGAGATCAGGATAAACCCCAGTCTTGTTCCGAATTTCTCTCTCTTCATTTACATAACTCCCCTTATTTTCCATTTAATTCCGTAGCTAATGCCGCATCTAATGCCGCATCTGAAATTCTCTGTCTGTTGCCGAAGCTTCCCCCCTCGGGCGGCATAGGTAAATTTAGATAAATTATATCACAATTTTTATAAAAAGTAAAGCTAATCGTTCAAAAATTTTTTGGCCTTGTTATATTCATTGACACCCTGTTTTTTATGTGTTATTATATTTTAAGGCGGTTTTCGAGCCGCTTTGACAAGCGTATTCGATGAGTCTTAACTAATCGCATTATATACACTGTATCCGCAGACCTTCGGCGGATAGGACGGGAGGATTTAACATGAAAAATTTTGAACAATGGCAGGGCTTTAAAGGCTCAAGATGGCGTGATGATATAGATACACGGGATTTTATCCTTAACAATTACACTCCGTATAACGGCGACGAGAGCTTTCTCGAGGGCCCGACCGAGGCGACGGAGGCACTCTGGGGCAAGCTTCAGGAGCTTCAGAAGGAGGAGCGTGCCAAGGGCGGCGTTCTCGACATGGACACGGACATTGTTACGGGCATCACGGAGCACAAGCCGGGGTACATTGACGAGGACATGAAGGACATGGAAAGGATTGTCGGTCTGCAAACGGACAAGCCGTTAAAGCGTGCCTTTATGCCCTACGGCGGCATAAAGATGGCGGCGGAGGCGTGCCGAACCTACGGCTATGAGCCTGACCCGGAGCTTGAAACGATTTTCAGCAAGTACCACAAGACCCACAACCAAGGCGTTTTTGACGTTTACACCCCCGAGATGAGGGCGGTCAGAAAGAACAAGATAATAACCGGCCTGCCCGACACCTACGGCAGAGGCAGAATTGTCGGCGACTACCGTCGGGTTGCCCTTTACGGGATAGATATGCTGATTGAGAAGAAGCAGGAGGACTTTGCCGGCTGCGAGAGCGAGTCCATGTTTGAGGACGAGATTCGCCAGCGTGAGGAGCTTGCAATGCAGATAAAGGCACTCAAGGAAATGAAGGTCATGGCAGAGATGTACGGCTTTGACATTTCCGAGCCGGCAAGGGACGCAAGGGAGGCGTGTCAGTGGCTCTACTTCGGCTATCTTGCGGCGATAAAGACCCAGAACGGTGCCGCAATGAGCGTGGGCAGAGTTTCCACCTTCCTTGACATATATATTCAGAGGGATTTGGAGCTCGGTACACTGACCGAGAAGGAGGCGCAGGAGCTTATCGACCACATGGTAATGAAGTTCCGCATGGTCAAGTTTGCCCGTATTCCGGCATATAACGAGCTTTTCTCGGGCGACCCGGTATGGGCGACCTTGAACGTTGCCGGAATAGACGACAGCGGCCGCCACATGGTAACAAAGAACGATTTCCGTTTTCTGCACACCTTAGAGAACATGGGCCCGTCACCCGAGCCGAACCTCACGGTTCTGTATTCACCGGCACTGCCCGAGGCGTTCAAGCGTTACGCTGCGGCAATCTCGGTTCGCACAAGCTCGATTCAGTACGAAAATGACGATGTAATGCGCCCGTTCTGGGGTGACGATTACGCCATTTGCTGCTGTGTTTCGGCGACGCAGACGGGTAAGGAGATGCAGTTCTTCGGCGCAAGGGCAAACCTTGCCAAGTGCCTGCTTTATGCTATAAACGGCGGTGTCGACGCCAAGACCAAGACCCAGGTGGGGCCCGAGTACACGCCGATTACCTCGGAATACCTCGACTATGACGAGGTGATAAAACGCTACGAAAAGATGATGGGCTGGCTTGCGAGGGTTTACGTCCGCACGCTGAACGTTATTCACTATATGCATGACAAGTATTACTACGAGGCGGCAGAGATGGCACTTATCGACACGGATGTGCGCCGCACCTTTGCAACGGGTATTGCCGGCTTCTCCCATGTTGTGGACTCTCTGTCGGCGATAAAGTACGCCAAGGTCAGGGTTATCCGTGACGAGGACGGCATTGCTCAGGATTTTGAAACAACCGGCGACTTTCCGCGCTACGGCAACGACGACGACCGTGCCGACGATATCGCCGTATGGCTTTTAAAGACCTTTATGAGCAAGATTAAGAATTGCCACACCTACAGGGATTCCGAGCCGACCACCTCGATTTTGACCATTACGTCAAATGTTGTGTACGGCAAGGCAACCGCCTCGCTCCCCGACGGCAGAAAGGCGGGAACACCGCTGGCTCCGGGGGCAAACCCCTCCTACGGTGCGGAGCAGAACGGGCTTCTCGCCTCGCTCAACTCCGTTGCAAAGCTACCGTATAAGTATGCCTTGGACGGAATTTCCAATACCCAGACGATAAACCCCGATGCCCTCGGAAAGTCCGAGGAGGAGAGGGTTTCAAACCTGGTAAACGTCCTGGACGGCTACTTTGCGCAGGGCGCTCATCACTTAAACGTCAACGTTTTCGGCAAGGAGAAGCTTATCGACGCCATGGAGCACCCCGAGAAGGAGGAGTACGCAAACTTCACCATCCGTGTGTCCGGCTATGCGGTCAAGTTTATCGATCTCACTCGGGAGCAGCAGCTTGACGTTATTTCGAGAACCTGCCATGCGTCACTTTGATTTTTATATTTTGACATGGATATAAATAATACGGAAAAAAACATAAAAGGATATATTCACTCCACCGAGAGCTTCGGTGCGGCGGACGGGCCGGGGGTCAGGTTTGTGGTTTTTATGCAGGGGTGTCCCATGCGGTGCGCCTACTGCCACAATCCCGACACCCGGGACACAGGCTGCGGCACCGAGGTCTGTGCGGACGAGCTGCTTCGGCGTGCGCTGCGGTACAGAGGCTACTGGGGCGAAAACGGCGGAATTACCGTCAGCGGCGGCGAACCGCTGATGCAGCTTGACTTTGTCACCGAGCTTTTCAAGGCGGCAAAGGCGAGCGGCATCAACACCGCCCTTGACACCTCGGGCGCACCGTTTTCAAGGGAGGAGCCGTTCTTCGGCAGGTTAAACGCCCTGCTTGAGTACACGGATTTGGTGCTTCTTGATATAAAAGAGATTAACCCTGAGCGGCACAAGGCATTGACCGGCTTCGGCAATGCGAACATTCTCGATATGGCGAGGTATTTGTCGGAGACAGGCAAGCCGGCATGGATAAGGCATGTGCTTGTGCCGGGGTACACCGACTTTGACGAGGACTTGGCCGCCCTCGGCGAATTTATACGCTCACTATCCAACGTGGAGCGGTGCGAGGTTCTGCCGTACCACACCCTTGGGATTCACAAGTGGGAGAGCATGGGACTCAAGTACCCCCTTGACGGAGTAAAGCCCCCCACCGCCGACAGGATAAAAAACGCAGAAGCCAAGCTCTCATTGAGTAATTATTAATTATTAAAACGCCACAATGAGCCTCCCTTGCCTAAAGGGAGGTGTCAGTCGCAGACTGACGGAGGGATTCGTATGCGGCAGTATCAATATACCGACATGCTCCCTCAAAACTTCTGTTAACCTCGTTATTAGGCATTCTGAAAACCGGTAATTTCGCTGTTCTGTTCTTTCTGTTCTGATTTTATCCTTTAACCTAACTTTTACTTGTGATGATATGTTTTGTTTTCGTGTATCCCTCCACCACCTTCGGTGGTCCCCCTCTTAGGCAAGGGAGGCTATTTATTCCGAAACGCAAAGTCCGCCGCAATGGGGACAAATAAAATTTTAATCATAATCGGAACTCAAAATTTTCACAAATAAAATTCACAAATAAAATTTTCATAAATAAAATTCGTAAAAATCATTGACAGAATCAAAAAAATATGCTATACTCAATTGGTTAATACTAAAAGGCAAAGTGGGAGAGTGGCGGTTATGGAGAAGCTCAGCACCCGACTTCGGGTTGCAGGTATAAAGCAGACCCGCACTGCGGTTGAGGCAGGACGTGCCGATGCCGTCTACATTGCCGAGGACGCAGAGCCGTCCGCCGTGGACGGAATTGCTGCGCTGTGCCGCGAAAAGGGGATTGAGGTCATATACGTTCCCACACGGCGCGAGCTTGCAAAGGCCTGCCGTATTGACGTGCCGTGCGCCGCTGCCGCAAGGCTTTCGGAGACGGCGGAATAACTTCGTTAAAAACACCCTTGTGTTTTTATATATTATTTTACTTCGTTAAAAACACCCTTGTGTTTTTATATATTATCTTATATGTATGGAGGTGAACATATTGCCAACATTTAACCAATTGGTCAGAAAGGGAAGAGCTACCGTTGAGAAGAAGTCAACGGCACCGGCTCTTTTGAAGGGGCTCAACACCAAGAAGAGCCAGCTTACCGATCAGGCATCTCCTCAGAAGAGAGGCGTCTGCACCTCGGTTAGAACAATGACCCCCAAAAAGCCTAACTCGGCTCTCCGTAAGGTTGCCAGAGTTAAGCTCACCAACGGAATCGAGGTTTCTGCCTACATTCCCGGTATCGGTCATAACCTTCAGGAGCACAGCGTTGTTATGATCAGGGGCGGAAGAATCAAGGACCTGCCCGGTGTGCGTTATCACATTATCCGTGGTACCTTGGATACCTCGGGCGTGGACAAGCGTATGCAAAGCCGTTCCAAGTACGGCGCAAAGCGTCCTAAATAATCAAATCTGACACAGTTAAAATGTGAGTGCATATATGTTTGAAATACACGGCCTATATGCACGACAGCGGATTTTTACATCCGTTGAGTACCTTAATGGTGGATAAACCTAAAGAAGGAGGGGAAGAAAAGTGCCAAGAAGAGGTCATATCGCACGTCGTGATGTTCTGCCCGATCCGATGTATAACAGCAAGACTGTTACACGTCTTATCAACAACATCATGTTAGACGGCAAAAAGGGCGTTGCCCAGAAAATAGTTTATGATGCTTTCGACATCATCAAAGAAAAGACAGGCAAGGATCCCGTTGAAGTATTTGAGGAAGCAATGAACGCAGTTATGCCCGTTCTGGAGGTTAAGGCTCGCCGTGTCGGCGGTGCCAACTATCAGGTTCCGATTGAGGTTAGACCTGACAGACGCGAAACTCTGGGACTTCGTTGGATTACTCTGTTCGCAAGAAAGAGATCCGAGAGAACAATGGCAGAGCGTCTCGCCAACGAGCTGATGGATGCTACCAACAGCACCGGCGGTGCGTTCAAGAAAAAAGAGGATACTCACAAGATGGCAGAGGCGAACAAGGCGTTCGCTCACTATCGTTGGTAATTTTGCCTTTGCAAGCCTTGGGCTTGTAAGCATTGCGGCCTGAGGGACAGGCATTTTCGGCTGTCCGAAGGTGCAAATTACCGTTTGGCGGCAGCGTGACTGCCGAAATATACAGAAATACGGCTATGCCGTAAATATGCGGCGCTGAGGGCGCTGCGAAAGGAGTTAATATGGGTAGAGCGTTTTCTCTGGAGAAAACCAGAAATATAGGCATCATGGCTCATATCGATGCCGGTAAGACTACTACAACCGAGCGTATCTTGTTCTACACCGGACGTATCCACAAGATCGGCGAAACCCACGAGGGTGCCGCTCAGATGGACTGGATGGAGCAGGAGCAGGAGCGTGGTATTACGATTACCTCTGCCGCAACCACCGCACAGTGGAAGAACCACAGAATCAACATCATCGACACACCGGGACACGTTGACTTCACTGTTGAAGTTGAGCGTTCGCTCCGTGTTCTCGACGGAAGTGTTACGGTTCTCTGTGCAAAGGGCGGTGTTGAGCCGCAGTCTGAAACCGTTTGGCGTCAGGCTGACAAATATCATGTACCGAGAATGGTATATGTAAACAAGATGGACATCATGGGCGCAGACTTTTATAATGTTGTATCCATGATGAAGGATCGCTTAAAGTGTAACGCCGTTCCGATTCAGCTTCCTATCGGTGCTGAGGAGGATTTCAAGGGCTTGATTGACCTTATCCAGATGAAGGCATACGTTTACTATGACGAGCTCGGTCAGGATGAGAGAATCGAGGATATCCCGGCTGATATGAAGGACAAGGCAGAAGAGTACCGCCAGGCACTTTTAGAGGCGGTTGCCGAGACAGATGAGGAGCTTATGGAAAAGTTCTTTGAGGAGGGCGACCTCTCCGAGGCCGACATCAAGAAGGCTATCCGTAAGGCTACCATAGCTAATGATATGGTTCCCGTTCTGTGCGGTTCTTCGTATAAAAACAAGGGCGTTCAGAATATGCTCGATGCGGTTATCGAATTCATGCCGTCACCTCTGGACGTACCCCCGATCAAGGGTGTAATCCCGAGAACCGAGGAAGAGGCAGTTCGTCACTCCTCGGACGATGAGCCGTTTGCGGCTTTGGCATTCAAGATCATGACCGACCCGTTCGTAGGTAAGCTTGCGTTCTTCCGAGTGTACTCCGGTACGTTAAACAGCGGTTCGCACGTTTACAACTCGGTTAAGGACAATAAGGAAAGAATCGGACGTATTCTTCAGATGCACGCAAACCACAGAGAGGATATAGAGACCGTTTATGCGGGCGATATAGCCGCTGCGGTAGGCCTTAAGAATACCACTACGGGTGACACACTCTGCGACGAAAAGAATCCTATCATTCTTGAATCCATGGAGTTCCCGGAGCCGGTTATCCGTGTTGCCATCGAGCCTAAGACAAAGGCAGGTCAGGAGAAGATGGGTATCGCCTTGGCGAAGCTTGCCGAGGAGGATCCGACCTTCAGAACCTACACCGATGACGAAACAGGTCAGACAATTATCGCCGGAATGGGTGAGCTTCACCTTGAGATTATCGTTGACCGTCTGCTCCGTGAATTTAAGGTCGAGGCAAACGTAGGTAATCCCCAGGTATCCTACCGTGAGACTATCCGCAAGGCTGCGCATATCAACCATAAGTATGCGAGACAGTCGGGTGGTAAGGGTCAGTACGGTCACGTTGTTCTGGACATCGAGCCTCTCGAGGCAGGTGCAGGCTACGTATTTGAGAACAAGATTGTCGGCGGTGCTATCCCGAAGGAATACATCCCTGCGGTTGACGCAGGTATCCAGGGCGCAATGCAGACCGGTGTTCTCGCAGGCTACCCCGTTGTAGATGTTAAATGTACCTTGGTCGACGGTTCATACCACGAAGTCGACTCGTCGGAAATGGCGTTTAAGATTGCCGGTTCAATGGCGTTCAAGGAAGGCTGCCGTCAGGGTAATCCCGTTATCATGGAGCCTATCATGAAGGTTGTTGTTAACGTTCCCGAGGAATACATGGGCGACGTTATGGGCGACTTGAACTCGCGCCGCGGTCAGATTCAGGGTATGGAGGCGCGCACCGGTGCTCAGGAAATCACTGCTCACGTTCCGCTTTCCGAAATGTTCGGTTACGCAACCGAGCTCCGTTCGAGAACTCAGGGACGAGGCCAGTATTCCATGGAGCCGAGCCACTTCGAGGAGCTGCCTAAGAGCATCGCCGAGAAGATTATCAAGGAGCGCAGCAAGTCCGAAGACTGATAAATTTAAAAAAAACTATTGAAATTTTTCTGATTTAATAGTAAAATAATAATTAGATGATTGTAAAATGTGAAAACACAAAACTGTGGATAACTTTCCGCCAAATCCGAAATAATTTTTTCGTTGCAGTTGGGCTTGGCAACTGTATGGGCGCAGGGCAATTATTCAATAAAATTATTTCGGATTGATAATT
>CACXES010000013.1 GCA_902766745.1 uncultured Ruminococcus sp. | reverse complement strand
TATCCTGCCGTACGGAAAAAGCCAATTATATTATTAACAATTGTTTAGAAGATTATTCTATTTACACGGTTTGCGCAACACTCCCTAAATATCTCATCACTTTGCAGTAAGAAAGCTGTCAAGGAGAATGTCTCATTAAAAACCGCTTTACTGTCTCTTGCACGAGACTATGAATTAGATACTGATATACAAGATGATACTTTTCTTTTATTGAGTGATGATTGGACGGATTCTGCTCCAGCAAAAATAAATATTTGTGGGAGTATTTATCTATCAAGAACATGGTATAAAGTCGTGCAGCACATATGTGTATTTTTATATGATTTAAAATGCGGATAGCACTGTAATGTGTTTTATCCGCATTTTTTTGCATTTTTACAACTATATAATTTTCTCGTCTTGAACTTAAAGTAAAAATTATACCCAAATTTATTAAGATAAAAATTTCCATACGGCAAGCAAAGAGAATAGTAAAGAAAAAGAAGAAACTTGGGAGAATGTTTATCATTCAGAAAGTCTACAAGCATCTTTTTTGTTTATCTGTTTATATGTTTATATCAAAACACACTTATGCATATGTATTAATATAAACATATAAATCTTAAGAAATAGTGCACCCGGTTTTATTCGCAACTTTATAATCAGGGTGGGGAAACGAAGACACGGAGCAGTTAATTGAGATCCTGGAAAAATACGACATAAAGGCAACGTTCTTCGTAGTGGGTGAATGGGTGGACAAATACCCGGAGTCGGTAAAGCAGCTTTCCGATGCCGGTCACGAGGTTATGAACCATTCAAATACGCATCCGCATATGCCAAAGCTTTCCAAGGAAAAGATGCGCGAGGAGCTTACGGAATGCAGTAACAAAATCGAATCCGTGACCGGGGTTAAGCCCATATTGTTCCGAGCGCCCTACGGCGATTATAACAACGAGGTTGTCGGAACAATGCGTGAATGCGGATGCTATACGATTCAGTGGGATGTAGACAGCCTTGACTGGAAGGACCTGTCCGCCGCCGAAATTACCAAAAGAGTTACAGAGAAGATCAAGCCCGGCAGCATCGTGCTGTTTCACAACGCCGCAAAGCACACACCTGAGGCATTGCCCGGAATCCTTGAAAAGCTAAAATCCGACGGCTATAAAATTGTTCCGATTTCACAGCTTATATATGCCGATAACTACTCAATAGATAATGAAGGAAGACAGCACTTAAACGAGGGTGCAGGCGGAACCTCTCAGGAATAGAAGCGAATCTTTGATTTCCGTGTAATTCGTTTCGTGTGAAAATCCGAAAGCCGAGGCACAGTGTCCTCGGTTTTCGGATTTCTAATATTTGTTATCTTATGATAACCATTTCTTCTGCCTTATCCTGATATATGCGAATGAAGAGTCTTGCTTCATTGCCTTCTTCGTATATTTCTATATCCGCCGCAGATACAACTCGAATGTTATTTGTGTTCCGCGTCGAATCATAGAGATATACTATCGCATCACCTGTCGCCCAGTTTCTGACATCATCATTTACGCTTACATTTATGCTTCCGCTGAACTTCTTGGTAACACGTCCGTATACACAGGTAAGATCGTTTGTTATATCATTTATAAACTCAGTGTTCTTGTTTCTGATATCGAACAATACGGTTATACTGTCTATCTCGCCCTTGGAATTGGTGCGGTACTGGATGATATCGCCCTTTTCAAGAGGTACGGATGCAGCTTTGTTATTGCTCGACTCCGGCTTAACAAGAACAGTCTTGTCAACGGCCTGAACATTCATTTCCTTGCCGCTTTCCCAGCCGTAGAGTCTGTCGGTTATCTCATACTCCTCGTTTTGTGCTTCGCTTATATGGTCTACAACAACGATAGGAGATTCCGCCGAGGTGGTCGCCGTGGAGTTGGTGATTATTATCACCTTTGCCACATAGTTATCCTGAAGATCATACACCTTTATATCATAGCTTGTGTCGTTAGACAGAGAGCTGTTGTTTCTGATCGAATACTTTGTCGTATCGTCGCCCGCATCCGCCGGAATGTCGAATATAATTGTACTTTCGTTAACACCCACATTGCCGAGCTTTCCGGATGCACTCTTGTAAACAACATCGCTCTTGTCGATATTCAAGGTAAACGCACCCTTGTTCGGAGCACCCGTTGCAGTGCCGTTTTCCGCAGTGTCGATAGCTGTAATATTACCGCTGCTGTTAACCTCATAGTTTATAAGCTGAGGTGTGATATCCCCACCGTTCTTCAAGGCATTCACTACATCCGCTGCGGTTTTGCCGTAGTCCTTGTTATATCTCATCTTCTCGGTGCTGGTGAGGATGGACGTCTCGCCCGACGATGTGAATATCTTGAACTGAGCTGTGGTTTCAAAGCCTTCCTTCATCATTGCACCCACAAGATAGCCGTAGCGCTTGTTTGCATTGGTTTCGTTGTCTACCGTTGCGTTTTCATCCACTGCCGCAATGTTGCCTTCTATATCAAGATAGAAGGTTCCCTTGTCGCGAAGCGAAATATCGTTCGGGTAGCTTGCCGCTTTCTTATACAGCTCTGTGCTGCTTCCGATGCGGTAGCCCTTGTCGGTTACCTCGGTAACTATACCGTTGACCGAAGCGTCGGATACATAACCCTTAACCAAAAGCTTATCCTCGCTTATGGTGTAGGAAATAACGTTCCATTCCTTGAGGTCGGCAACCTTTATCTCTACGCCGTCTTTGATTAAGTCATACTTAACCTCTGTGTCCTTTTCGTCGAACACGAGCGAGCCGTTCAGATACTTATCCGTTACTCTGCCCGTAACTGTCGAAACTGTGTCTACAACAATGTTGGTGAAGTGGTTTACAAATACTATTTCGTAAATTCCGTTGGTGTCTGCGTCAAGCAGTATTACATTACCGGATGTGGGCTTAAGCTGATCTGCTGTCACATCCGCCTTATACTTACCATTGTAGATAAATGACGCATCTGCGGCAATTTGTGCCGTCTTGGTGTTGCGGTCGGTGTCATTTGCCCAGTATTCAAGCTCTCTCGCCTGACCGACATCACCCTTTGCCGATACAATGTTCTTCGCCGGAACAGTTACCGACTTATTCTTGTTTGCCTGCTCGCGAATGTTAATAATCGTCTTTTCGTCGCTGGTCTTGTCTATCCTTGCATAATACAATACATTGTAACCCAGGAACTGCTTTGCGTTACTGTCGCCGACATAGAAAAGCTTATCGCCAATCTGTACTCTGTCGTCTGCGGTTGTGCTTCCGCCGTTCAGAGTCGTCTCACCCGTCCCCGTTACCTGTCCATAGCCTTTTTCTACATTTAATTTGTCATAAAGCAGAGTTTTGTCAACAACTTCATATCCCGTCTGAGATCCGAAGCTTACCTGCTCCATAAGATTAACCGTCAAAGAGTTAAATATAAGCTGTGCTATATCCCCTCTCGTTGCCGCTGCCGATGTGGAACCGGATATACCGCGGAGAAGCTGATTGCTTGATGCAACATAGAGATGACCGGCAGGATATCCGCCCTTATCAGCTGCCGCAGGTTCATATCCCATTGCACGAACCATTATTGCGACCGCCTCCTGAAGCAGAACCGGGTCATCCGGACGGTAGGTTCCCACATCGTCACCTACAACCATTCCCTGTTGATCGGCAATGTTTATTGCACCTGTTGCCCAGTGATCTGCCGGTACATCGGGGAATCTCGTGGAACCGTTGGCACTGACCGCAATATCCTCAAGTCCTACTGAGTATACGGCTACCTTTGCCATCTCGCTTCGTTTGATTGCATCGTCGGGACGGAATGCTCCGTCCTCCGCATCACCTACCATTATTCCCAGTGCACCCAGCAGCTCTGCCGCTTCCTCGTACTTTGTCCCGGCAATATCCGGGGCAAGACTTAAACGTATGGTGCTGTATCTTGACGCGGCGGGTGTTTTTGGAACCGGCGATGATGCCATACCGTTGTACTTTGAATTATTCTCGGTTACATCGGCATTAGGGTTATCTGCCGTGCTTCCGCTGCCATCTGCCGTTGTTCCGTCAATTACGGCTCCTTCGGCGGCAGCAAGCCTCTGACTGCCATACAATGCGGCATTTGCCTCATTTACCTGCTTTTGTGTGCCGAGTACACTGTCGTTTAAAAGTGTTCCGGCTCGATCTGCCGACGTTGATTGAGCAGGGCCGTAATTTTCGGCCGATACCGCCTCGGAGCTGTCGGCAAATTCATATCCTGTCCCGAACACAGTAGCCTGTGATATCAAAAGACTGAGTGCAAGAAACATAGGAATGACTTTTTTTAACATAATTCTTCCTCCCATAAATAAATTGCTGATATTTAATGATATTTGATGATTACAATTTTTTTGTTATTTACGCAATTATTTTATGTCAAGCTGTGAAATTTAAACCGCAAATATTATGGTATGAATGGGAAAATATGAATTATAATTTAATTTTTGATGCGTTATACATATCTATCAATATCACTTAAGGTTATACCCTTGTGCATGGCAATATTAATACCGTTTGCAATTACCGAGGCAATATCGTCGATTATGCTGTCCACATCCTTAGGTGCAACAATCAGGTTTCCGAATCTTTCGTAAACAGCCTCCTTTACACCCCCGTCAAGCAGAGCTTCAACCCCCGTTTTCCTGTCGGCATGACGTTCTGCCGCAATCTCTATCCCCGATTCGGCAATAGCGGCGGCATCGACCACTGTCGGAACGCCGATGGCAATCACGGGAACGCCGAGACTTTCGGTGTTAATTGTCTTTCTTCTGTTTCCGACTCCTCCGCCCGGAGTTATCCCCGTATCCGTTATCTGAATCGTTGTGTTTATCCTCTCAAGGCTGCGCGAGCACAGAGCATCTATCACAATTACCAGCTTCGGATCAAGCTTATCGGTTAGAGCCTTGATAATCTCCTCGGTCTCTATGCCCGTTGTTCCCAAAACCCCCGGAGCAACAGCACAGAGCGGCCGAACGCTTTCGTCAATTTCATTCGGGATATACTTTTTTAAATGCCGCGTTATCATAAGCGACGAAACCACCTTGGGGCCGAGGGCGTCCGCTGTCACCTTTTGATTCCCAAGTCCGGCGACAAGAACCATATCGTCCTGACCGCTCAGCTTTCGGGCGGTTATATTTTCAATCTCCGCCGCACAGCAGCCGCACATCTGCTCATATATTTCCTGCTGTCCGTAAAACCTCGACGGCATCTCAATTGTGATATAGCTTCCGATCGGCTTTCCTATCGTCTGTGCGCCGTGTTCATTTTCAACCTCCACTCGTGTTGTCGAGATGTAGCCGTGGGATTCAGATTCCTCTACCTTTATTCCCCGTATTTCGCAACTGTCGCCACTGTCCGCCGCAAGCATCTCATGTGCCTCTATCGCAAGGTCGCAGGACGGTGATTTTGTCTTATCTTCCATATTATATTTCCTTTCAAAATTATATTTTCATTTAAAATTTCACTGAATTTTATTGTTTATTTTTATTTTTTTGAAAAAAATTATGTATTTTTTAAAAAAAGACTTGCTTTTTATTTAATAAAGTGGTAGAATATATAATACTGATGTTAAATCAAGATTGATTGTATGGAGGTGAAATTATGCCTAATATTAAATCAGCGAAGAAAAGAGTAAAGGTTATAAGCAAAAAGACTCTTCAGAATCAGATGCTTAAATCTCAGCTCAAGACTGCTATAAAGAAGTTTGAAGCTTCTCTCAAAGATGGAAAGGCAGCTGCCTCCGAAGCTTATAACTTTGTAGTTAAAAAGACTGATCAAGCCGTTGCAAAGGGTATTCTTCACAAGAACACCGCTGCCCGCAGAAAGAGCCGGTATGCTGCAATGCTTAACAAAATCGCATAGTTAAATTACTTAACGTAATTCGTGTGCAGAAAAACTAAGACAGTGAAAAATTCTACATGAAAATATTCCGTGAAGATATTTTCAAATTCTACGTGGTTTATCCATGTTTAATTACAAAATCAACGCCCTGTTCTTTTCTGAGCAGGGCGTTGATTTTATCTGACCGACATTTATCAAATTTCATTGCAAAAAATCAGTGCTTACCACATAGTAAACTGTTCAACGGGACAGTCAAGTATTTGTTAAACAGCTTTACGACAAAGCCTGTGCAAAAAGCGGAAATCACCGTACCCTCACGGATACCTACCAGTTTAAAGTCAAACAGGATAAGCGAGAGTACCGCAGCCAGTGCTACGCTGCATAAATCAAATAAAATTTTTACATTGCCGAAATCTTTATTTACGCTGTCCGAAACAGCCTTTACAAACGCCTCTCCGGAATTCATTATCTCATTCGCAATAACGGACAGTGATATTCCGAATCCCAAAATTATTACTCCGGCTATAACAAAGGCAAGTCTTATCGGATATGTATTTGCATCAATGCTTGATATGCACCATGCCCCGAAATCGGTAAAGTATCCGAAAAGGAATGACAGAGGTATCTGCAAAAGCTGAATAAGCTTAAAATTCTTTCTTAAAATTATAATCTGCCCAACGATCAGAATACAATTCCAAATTATAAGCCATCCGCCGAGAGACAGAAAATCGTATTTACAGCTCATGACATTTGCAGCAGAGGAAACCGGTGACACGCCCAGCTCCCCCTTCTTGGTAAAGGCAACGCCTACCCCTGCAAAAAACAGGCCTAAAATCAGCAAAATATATCTTTTGACCGTTTCATTTCCGGATAAGCGTGCTACCTTTGCGGAATTTGCGGCCTTTGTTTTTTTATTAAAGCAGCTCGGCAATATCATAAATCAACCGCTCCGTCTTTTCCCAGCCGAGGCAGGGATCGGTAATCGACTTTCCGTATACTCCGCCGTCGGGCTTTTGTGAGCCGTCCTCAATGTAGCTTTCAATCATAAGTCCCTTAACGAGCTTCCTCACATCCTCACTATGACGGCAGCTGTGCAGAATCTCCTTTGCAATTCTCACCTGCTCCAGGCACTGCTTACCGGAATTTGCATGGTTTGTATCAACAATTACAGCAGGATTTTCGAGTTCACACTTGTCGTATATCTCGCAGAGTCTTATAAGATCCTCGTAGTGATAGTTGGCGTTCGACTGTCCGTGCTTGTTGACAGAGCCTCTGAGTATTGCGTGGGCATAGGGATTTCCGTCGGTCTTTACCTCCCACCCTCTGTATATAAATGTATGCTTGTGCTGAGCGGCAGTGATTGAGTTCATCATAACCGATATATCGCCCGAGGTCGGGTTTTTCATTCCCACCGGGATACCAAGCCCGCTGCCGGTAAGTCTGTGCTGCTGATTTTCAACGGAGCGCGCTCCGACCGCAACATATGAAAGCAAATCGGACAGATAGCGGTGATTTTCCGGATAGAGCATTTCATCAGCGCAGGTAAAGCCTGTTTCGCTTAGTGCTCTCATATGAAGCTTTCGTATCGCAATAAGTCCGTTCAGCATATCCGCATCCTTGTTCGGATCCGGCTGATGCAGCATACCCTTATAACCGTCACCGGTGGTTCTCGGCTTGTTGGTGTAGATTCTCGGTATAATAAAAATCTTATCGCTGACTCTTTCATAAACTTTTTTCAGCCTATGTATATAATCTATAACGCTGTCATCCTTATCCGCCGAGCAAGGTCCGATGACAAGAATAAATTTATCGCTTTTACCCTCAAAAATACTCTGTATCTCCGAATCCCGCTCTGCCTTCAATTTTTTCATTTCATCAGTCACCGGATACTGTTCCTTTATTTCCTGCGGAACAGGCATCTTTCTGACAAACTCCATATTCATGTATCTTTCCCCCTGAGTCTTGTTTAACTTTCTTCTTGTATTTTAACAGTTATCAAATTCAAACCCTTTTATTTGAATTTGTACTCTGTTGTTGTATCGTATTTTTCACCCTTCTTTAAAATCGTCGACGGGAAGTGCGAGCTAGCCGGTGTGTTCGGGAAATATTGTGTTTCAAAGCAAAGCCCCTGGTGCTTTGTATACACCGCTCCATCCTTGCAAACTCTGCCTTCCTCTATCATATTTCCGCTGTAAAGCTGCACTCCGGGCAAATCGGTGTAGGTTTCCATGGTGATTCCCGTTTTATCCCCCGAAAATTCAGCGACTTTTCTGAAGCCTCTGCCGTCCAGGCAGAAATTATGATCAAAACCTCCGAACATTTTTATCTGCTCATCCTCCGACGCAAATACATCAGACATCTTTTTTCCGTTGCTTAGATCAAAAACCGTACCCTCCGAAAAACGTATTTCACCGTTTGGCATACATTCGTCCGTGTTCGGTGTATGGAAACAGGACGCCAGTGTCACTGTATGCCCGTCCACCGTTCCGCTTGCGTGACCGTTCATATTGAAATATGAGTGATTTGTGAGGTTTACAATAGTATCCGCATCGGTTTCCGCTTCATAATGTATTTTTATCGAGTTTTCCGCAGTCAGCGTGTATGTCACCTTAACCTCTACATTCCCCGGGAAGCCCTCCTCCCCGTCCGGGGAAAATAAGGTAAGTATCAGCTTCGGCTCGCTTCCGTCACATGCCTCGCAGCCCCACACCTTTTTGTTAAAGCCGATGTTTCCGCCGTGAAGGTTATTCCTGCCGTTGTTTTTAGCAAGAGTATATTTTTTCCCGTTCAGCTCAAACTCGGCATTTTCAATACGGTTTGAATTTCTTCCGATTAACGCACCGAAGCAGCCGTCATTGTTCAGATATTCGTCAAGGGAATCTCTGCCGAGCACAACGTCAGTATCTTTATAGACGAGACTCTTGATTATTCCGCCGTAATTTGTGATCTGTGCACTGAGGCCGCAGCCGTTGTCCATGGTGAACAGGAACACCTCTTTCCCGTCATATGTACCGAAATTTTCTTTTTTAATCATTAGTAACACTTCCTTAATTTAAGTTTTATATTCTAAATATATTCCAAACCCTTTTATGCTTATCCCGCTGCAGTGAAAAGACCGCCGGATATCAAAAAGTACGCAATCACCAAAATACCGAGCACAATCCTGTACCATCCGAAAACCTTGAAGTCATGCCGTCTGACATAGCTTACAAGGAACTTAACCGACAGCATGGATACAATATACGCCGATGCCATTGCGGTCAAAAGCAATATCCACTCCGTCCCCGTCATATTGTAGGTATTTGTGGCTATCTTTAAAAGACTTACGCCGAACATGACCGGGATTGCCAGAAAGAACGAAAACTCAGCCGCCAGCGACCTTGAGCATCCGAGCAGGATTCCGCCTAAGATTGTCGCACCCGACCTGGAGGTCCCCGGAATAATGGACAGAACCTGAAACGCACCGATAAGCAGCGCTGTCTTGTAGGTCATTTTATCCATGCTCTCGATTACGGATTTTTTTCCGTGCTTTTCGATTACGATAAATGCAACACCGTATATAATCAGCATTATGCTTACAACCATCGGTGTAGAAATCGCATCCATGTAATCGTTCAGCAAAAGACCGATAACCGCTGCCGGGATACATGCCACAATAACCTTAAACCACATCTGCCAGGTATCCGCCTTTTCAGCGGCGGTTTTCTTCGGCGAAAACGGATTCAGCTTATGAAAATACAGTGTCGCAATTGCGAGAATCGCACCCAGCTGTATAACGTACAAAAAAAGCTGCGACCCAAAAAAGCCGTCACCCGTACCCAAAAATTCGTTTACAAGGATCATGTGTCCCGTACTGCTGATCGGAAGCCACTCGGTTATTCCCTCAACAATACCCAAAAAAATCGATTTTAAAGCTTCAATAAACATTTTCCACTCTCCTATTTATAATTACAGCAATGCAATTCAGCTACTCGCTTATTTCATCTATATTATAAGGAGTCGTTTGATATACAAAATAATTCAGCCAATTTGAATATAATAGATTGGCATGGGCACGCCACTTCATAAGCGGAGCGGCACTCGGATCGTCCCCCGGAAAATAATCCTTCGGTATATCTATCTCAAGACCCTTATCCTTATCCCTGTAATACTCCTTCGCAAGAGTGTCGGCATCGTATTCCGAATGGCCGGTTATAAAGAACTGCCTTTCGCTCTTCGCCGTAACGATATAGACTCCCGCCTCCTCGGATTTTGCAAGAATTTCAAGCTCGGGGACACGGTTTATATCCTCCTCTCGAAATTCCGTGTGCCGTGAATGGGGTGCATAAAATTCATCATCAAAGCCGCGCAAAAGCATTTTATGCTTTTTCTCCGGCACAACCTTATGCTTGAATACACCGAAAAGCTTCTTTTCAAGCGGATACTTCTTTATTCCGTAGTGGTAGTAAAGTGCCGCCTGCGCTCCCCAGCATATGTGGAATGTGGATGTAACATTCTTCTTTGACCACTCCATAATTCCGCAAAGCTCATCCCAATAGTCAACCTCTTCAAACTCCAAAGTTTCAACAGGAGCGCCGGTTATGACCAGACCGTCGAATTTCTGATTTTTGAAATCGTCAAAGGTACCGTAAAAGGTTTCGATATGGCTTTTGGACGTGTTCTTTGAGCTGTGGCTTTTCATATGCATAAAGCTGATATCGACCTGAAGCGGCGAGTTTCCGAGCATCCTGAGGAGCTGCGTCTCAGTCGCTATCTTTGTCGGCATAAGGTTCAGTATAAGAATTTTAAGCGGACGTATATCCTGGGTCAAGGCACGGTTTTCGGTCATTACAAAAATATTTTCTCCGCCGAGGGTCTCAATCGCCGGAAGATTGTTCTGCACTCTGATAGGCATAAATATCACAACCTGTTATTTTTTTAGTCATATTTATATAGTATATCACAAACATTTCGATTAGTAAAGCTATTTTTGCGCATAATAATCTAAAATAACCAAAATGCATAAATTTAATTTTTTTGAGAGGCGGTTTGTAATGAAAATTTCAAATAATTCCGATAATTCAAGCGGTCATGGCAAGAACAGCAACGTCCGCGATATGGCAAGCGTTGAGATCAGCACCGTTGCCGGCAGAATCTACTGTCTGACAATAATAGGCGAGATTGAAGGACACACCCTGTCACCTCAAAGCTCAAAGACAACAAAATACGAGCACGTAATCCCCGAGCTTGTAAGGGTTGAAGAAGACAACGACATAGACGGCCTTCTCCTCATACTAAATACAATAGGCGGCGATGTCGAAGCAGGCCTTGCCATTGCCGAGCTTATTTCAAGCATGAAAAAGCCTACCGTTTCAATCGTACTCGGCGGAGGCCACAGTATCGGCGTTCCTCTCGCTGTATCGGCAAAGCAGTCATTTATTGTTCCCTCCGCAGCAATGACCGTTCACCCGGTCAGGATGACAGGCACAGCAATAACCGCTCCGCAAACCTTTGATCAGATGTGCAAGCTTCAGGACCGGCTAATCGATTTTGTTGTGCGAAATTCAAAAATATCCGAAGAAAAGCTTCGCTCCATGATGCTGGACACAAAAAATATTTCAAACGACATAGGAACTGTTATATACGGAGATGAAGCGGTAAAATGCGGCTTAATCGACGAGCTTGGCGGGCTTTCGGAGGCTCTCGGAAGCATAAAAAATGCCGTTAAAAATAAAAATCAGCAAAAAATATGAAAATTTAATAAATTTATACTTGACATCTTAAACAAATATCGGTATAATTGAACAGTAGAATTTTTCACCTTGACATCTTAGTGTTGACCATACTTGGAGGGAGGGTAGTACCATGGCTGAAATCAGAGTAAAAGATAATGAATCGTTAGACAGCGCACTTCGTCGTTTTAAGCGTTCTTGTGCCAAAGCAGGTGTTTTGTCGGAAGTTCGTAAGAGAGAGCACTACGAAAAACCCAGCGTAAGACGCAAGAAGAAGTCGGAGGCTGCAAGAAAGCGTAAATTCAGATAATTTTGGCGGCGGGGGTTATCCCTCGCCGTTTTTCATTATGCAGAACATTTAATCGAACAATACAACTGCAAAGGAACTGATAATATGTACAGTAAATTCGGAACAGCGGGCTGCTGCGACTCATTTTATGAATCAGGGCATAAATCTGCCTTAGAAATGCCGCAGTGGCTGAGCGGTAAAGGACTTGAATGTTTTGAATATCAATGCGGCCGCGGAGTAAAAATATCCGATGACGCCGCAAAAATTTTAGGCGAATCCGCTCGAAAAAACGGCATTCTGCTGTCGATTCACGCTCCGTATTATATAAGCCTATCCTCTATCGATGAGGAAAAACGCAAAAACAGCGTGAATTATATTCTGGCAAGCCTTCATGCCGCACAATGCATGGGTGCGGACAGGATAGTTGTCCACTCCGGCTCCTGCGGAAGTATTACCAGGCGTGCCGCTCTCGGGTTTGCATCAGAAACACTGAGGGCAGCAATCGCAGCTGCCGATGATGCCGGATACGGGGATATTCACATTTGTCCCGAAACAATGGGAAAGGTGAAGCAGCTCGGCACTGTGGACGAGGTTATTACCCTTTGTCTGCTCGATGAACGGCTTATTCCGACAATCGACTTCGGTCATGTGAACGCAATGACCCTCGGCGGACTTAAAGCAAAAGAAGATTTTGAAGAAATATTTAATAAAATACACAACAAGCTCGGCTCTGAGCGTGCCGAGAGCTTTCATGTACACTTCAGCCGCATTGAATATACCAATGCCGGGGAAAAGAAGCATCACACCTATGCCGAAGATGATTATGAGCCGGACTTTGACCCCCTTGCGGAGGTTATGGCGGAGCGAAAATCCAAGCTTCGCATAATCTGTGAATCGGCAGGAACACAGACCGAGGACGCAGTACAAATGCAGAATATATACAAAAAATATCTTACAGATTCGGAGATTGACAAAAATGAACATGAATCATCCTGAAAAAATTGAAAAACTTCTAAACGGCACCGACGGGGCACTTATCACCTCGCCTCACAACCTGCGCTATTTCAGCGGATTTGCAGGCGGCGAGGGCATCGCCCTTATCGGCAGTGACTTCAGATATTTGTTTGTGGACTCAAGATATACCGAGGAGGCACGCTCCGAGGCACCGAACTTTGAGGTTATAGAATTCAAAGCCGGCGGTCTTTGCGCCGAAATAAACAACCGGCTCAAGTCATGCGGAGCATTACGCCTGTGCTTCGAGGATAACGAAATGACCGTTTCGGAATATCAAAGATATTCCGAGAAGCTTACAGTCTCTGAATTATGCCCCATAGGCGACAGAGCCGACAAAGTACGAATGGTAAAAACAGACGAAGAAATTGAGCGTATGCGCCGTGCGGAAAAAATCGGCGACATCGCTCTCGGCAAGACTCTGCCGATGCTTTCCGCCGGCATACGGGAATGTGACATTGCGGCGGAGCTTGAATACAGAATGCGAAGACTCGGTGCGGAGGGTACCTCCTTTGACACAATCGTTGTATCCGGAGCCAAATCCGCCATGCCCCACGGCCGTCCCGACGAAAAGATGCTCGAACACGGTGACTTGGTTACGATAGACTTCGGCTGTGTATATAAAGGCTACTGCTCCGACATGACACGCACCTTTGCGATAGGCGATATAAGCGATGAGAAGAAAAAAATCTATGACACTGTCCTGTCAGCCCAGCTTACGGGACTTTCCGCCATCCGTGCGGGAGAGAAGGCTTCCGACTGTGACCGTGCCGCACGGGAGGTCATAGAATCCGCCGACTTCGGAAAATACTTCGGACACTCTCTCGGGCATGGAGTAGGGCTTAAAATACACGAGCTTCCGAACCTTTCGCCTCGATCGGAGGTTATTCTTGAAGAAAATATGATTGTAACCTGCGAGCCGGGCATTTATATCGGCGGTCTTGGCGGCGTCAGGATTGAGGATATGGTCGCCGTAAAAGAAAACGGTTGCGATATTCTGTCTTCGTTCACAAAAGAACTTATAATTTGCCGCTGAATTTTGCCTAAAATTTTTCAAATTTTTATTGAAATATAGATTACGGTGTGGTATACTTTAGTATATATTGTTAATTAATATACTGTTAACTTAACGAAAGAGGGAATTGAAAGTGAAAATCACAGTAAACAAAACCACCAAACCTAAGCAAAAACCTCAAGGCGATACCCTCCCGTTCGGAAAAATCTTTTCCGACCATATGTTCGTTATGGACTATGAAGAGGGTAAGGGCTGGCACGACGCAAGAATAGTTCCTTATGGGCCTATCACTCTTGAACCGTCCGCTATGGTTTTTCACTATGCTCAGGAAATATTCGAGGGCTTAAAGGCATACTTGTCCAAGGATGGACACGTTCGCCTGTTCAGACCGTACAAGAACTTTGAGCGTATGAACATATCGGCAGACAGGCTTGCGATACCTCCCGTTGACGTTGATTTTTGCGTTGAGGCACTCAAGCAGCTTGTTGAACTCGATAAGGATTGGATTCCCAAACAGGAGGGTGCGTCGCTGTACATTCGTCCGTTCATTATTGCCACAGATGAATACTTGGGCGTACGTCCTTCGAACAAATACAGCTTTTATATAATCTGCTCACCGAGCGGACTCTATTATCCCGAGGGCTTGGATCCTGTTAAAATTTACGTCGAGGATACTTATGTCCGCACTGTAAGGGGTGCTACAGGCTTCACCAAGACCGGCGGCAACTATGCAAGCAGTATTAAGGCTCAGGTAATCGCACACGAGAGAGGCTATTCTCAGGTTCTGTGGCTGGACGGCGTAGAGCAGAAGTACATCGAAGAGGTCGGCTCTATGAACATCTTCTTCAAAATTGACGGCGAGGTTGTTACTCCTATGCTCAACGGAAGTATTCTAAGCGGTATTACCCGTATGTCCACCATTGAGCTTCTGAAGCATTGGGGCATACCTGTAAGCGAACGTAAAATCTCTATTCAGGAGGTTTATGACGCATATGAGGCCGGGAAGCTTGAGGAATGCTTCGGCACAGGCACGGCGGCAATTATCTCACCTGTCGGCGAGCTTCGCTGGGAAGATAAAGTTATGAATGTAAACAATAATCAGATAGGTGAAGTTACACAGCGCATCTTCGACACCATCACCGGAATCCAAACCGGCACGACAGACGATGAATTTGGCTGGGTAGTTACCGTAGACTGATTTTAACACAATACATGATTTTGCGGGCGTATAATCTGTGTCGACACAGATTATACGCCTTGTGCAATATCGGATGTTTTTATTATTACACCGATGCATTAACTGTTTTTCAAATCACACCGATGCTTTAACTATTTTTCAAAGGAAGTGACATTTATGGAACGAGGGAGCGGAATACTTCTGCATATATCATCACTGCCATCGCCCTACGGGATAGGCACACTCGGCAGAGCGGCATATGAATTTATTGATTTTCTCAAAAGAGCGGGGCAAAAGTATTGGCAGATACTGCCCATATCACCGACAGGCTTCGGGGATTCCCCGTACCAGTCCTACTCCACCTTTGCCGGAAATCCGTATTTTATAGACCTTGATACCCTGTCGGAGGACGGCAAGCTCGATCCTGACGTATACCGCAATATAAAGTGGTGCGACAATCCCGAATATGCGGATTACGGCAGGCTTTTTGCGCATCGCATTTCTGTTTTGAAGCAGGCATACAAAGCGGATATAGACGATCTGCGCGAGGAGCTTATCGACTTTCGCAGCCAAAAATCGTACTGGATTGAAAATTATGCCTTATTTATGGCACTTAAATACAAGTATGATTTAAAGCCGTATACCGAGTGGCCCGACGATATAAAAATCCGAAATTCCGAAGCAATGGTTTCCGCTTACAACGAGCTTTGCGACGAAATTGAATTTTGGATCTATGTACAATACAGATTTTTTGAGCAATGGGAACGGCTGAAAGAATATGCCGAAAAGCAAGGTATAAAGATTATCGGCGATATTCCGATTTACGTTGCCGAGGACAGCGCAGATGCATGGGCACATAACGAGATTCTTCAGCTTGACGAGGTTAGAAAACCCATAAATGTTGCCGGTTGTCCTCCCGATTATTTTTCGCCCAAAGGACAGCTTTGGGGAAATCCCTTGTATGACTGGGATTATCTCAAAAGCACCGGCTACGAATGGTGGATAGAGCGTATAAAATCCGCCCTCTCCCTCTTCGACGTTGTGAGAATTGATCATTTCCGAGCCTTTGCAAATTACTTTTCTATTCCCTTCGGTGCAGAGGACGCAACCGATGGAAAATGGGAAATCGGCCCCGGCACGGATTTCTTTGACACCTTAAAAAGAGAGCTTGGCACCGCACCGCCGATTATCGCCGAGGACTTGGGGATGATAGACCGCCCTGTCCGTGAGCTTTTGGCATACACAGGCTTTCCGGGGATGAAGGTTCTGCAGTTCGCCTTTGACCCGGACGGCAGCAGTGAATACATTCCGCATAAGTTTAATAAAAACTGTGTTGCATATCTCGGAACCCACGACAATGACACAATCGCAGGCTGGCTCGAAACCGTCGATGATAAAACCCTTGCATTTGCAAGGGAATATATGCGATTGAACGATACGGAAAACGACATAATCGGCATTATAAAAACGCTTATGGCGTCTGTTGCCGATGTTTCGATTATTACCATGCAGGACATTCTCGGTCTCGGCAGTAAGGCGAGAATGAATATCCCGTCAGAGCCCTGCGGAAACTGGCAATGGCGACTGACGCTGAACTGGGTATTTTTCGACGAAACTGCGGATTGGATACAAAAAATCACAAAAACATACGGCAGATGTTAAGATATAAACTAAATTTCAGGGGGTGATGCCGTGATAATGATAGACGGAGTTGTGGAATCGATTATCTATTCCAATGTCGAAAACGGTTATACCGTCTGCGATGTTGCGTCCGCAGGTCAACTCATCACAATGACAGGATATATGCCGAATTTAACCGAGGGTGAAAGAATAGAGGCTCACGGTGACTGGGTTGTTCACATTGAATACGGCGACCAGTTCAAGGTCGAATACTACGAACGGCATATGCCCTCAACAGAGACTGAGATCGAAAAATACCTATCATCGGGGCTTCTGCCCGGTGTCGGCAAGGCTACGGCAAAGAAGATTGTTAAAATGTTCGGCAAGGATGCCCTTGATGTAATTGAGCATCATCCGGAAAAGCTGCTTGCCATATCCGGCCTTACAATGAAAAAGGTCGATGAAATATATAAGAAATTCATAGAGCTTATCGGCGTGAGGGAGGTAATAATCTTCTTCCAGAAATTCGGTATCTCCACCTCCTCCGCTGTTAAGGCATACTCCCTTTACGGCTCTGAGGCCGTAAATATAATTAAGAATAACCCATATACCGCAGTCGGGAATGTTGACGGAATAAGCTTTGCAACTGCGGATTCAATGGCTATTGAGCTGGGGTTTGAAAAAACCTCTCCGGATCGGATTTCATGCGGAATAAAGCACCTTCTGCGTCAAATCGGATATCTCAACGGTCACACATATTTGCCCAGAGGTACCGTAGCGGCGCAGGCTGCACAGCTTTTGGATATTGACGTTGGAGCCGCCGAAAACGTGATTGCCGATATGCTTTTACGCAATGAGCTAATCGAAGAAAACATGGGCGATTACAACGCAATTTATCTTGATGAATACTACAATGCCGAGCGCAGGGTCGCCAAACGCCTGCTTGAGATGTCGGGAATCGTTTTTGAAACAAACGCCGAGGTATTGAACACACTTATCTCTGAGGTTGAGAGAAAAAGCGGAATTCACCTTGCGGAATCACAGCTCGCCGCCGTGCAGTGCGTTTTTGAAAATGCGGCAACGGTCATTACCGGCGGCCCCGGAACAGGTAAGACAACCATAATAAAAACGATAATTGAGCTTGCCGAGAATTCAGGCAAGCGCGTGATGCTCACCGCTCCGACAGGACGGGCGGCAAAGCGAATGACCGAGCTCTGCGGCGAAGAAGCAAAGACTATCCACAGACTTCTCGAAATTACTCCCGGAGAAAACGAGGTTGGAAACCGCTTTGCCCGAAACGAAAACAACAGGCTTGACTGTGATATTCTTATTGTTGACGAAATGTCAATGGTAGATATTCTTCTGATGGACAGTCTTCTTGCCGCCTTGTCGATCGGTACGAGAATCGTTATGGTCGGTGACAGCGATCAGCTTCCCTCCGTCGGTGCCGGTAACGTTTTGCGCGATATTATCGAAAGTGATGCAGTATCCTGCATTAAGCTTGACGAGATTTTTCGTCAGGCACGCGAAAGTATGATTGTCGTCAATGCCCACAGAATTAATCACGGGGAGATGCCGTATTTAAATGATGCAGACAACGATTTCTTTTTGGTCACCCGAGATGATATGACATATATCCCCGACACAATAGCGGATTTATGCGCACGCAGACTTCCGAGGTTCTACGGCTTGAACGGAATTTCGCAGATACAGGTATTGACACCAACCCGCAAATCTCTGATTGGGGTGACTAACCTCAACGCAATACTTCAGGATCGACTTAACCCCTCCTCCCCCGACCGTGCCGAATATGTCACAAACCGCTGTGTATACCGTGTCGGCGACAAGGTTATGCAGATAAAAAACAATTACCAGATGGAATGGGAACGCCTTGACGGTTCAGAAAAGGGAATGGGCGTATTTAACGGAGATGTCGGCTTTATAACCGATATAGATCGAAATTCACAGAAGCTGACCGTTGTATTTGACGACAGATACGTCATATATGACTTTTTACTCCTTGACGAGCTTGAACTTGCCTACGCAACAACAGTACATAAAAGCCAGGGCAGCGAATTCGACGCAGTGATTATGCCCATGTGCGAGACGCACCGGCTTTTGATGACGAGAAATCTTTTATATACAGCGATAACAAGGGCAAGAAAGCTTGTCGTACTTGTCGGATGCGAGGACATAATTAAGTGCTATGTTGACAATGACAACATACAAAAAAGATTTTCCGGCTTAAAAGAAAAGATGCGTATTTTTTAAGGAAAAGATATGTATTTTTAGGGAAAAGATGTGTATTTTCAAGGAAAGATGCGTATTTTTTAATTCATATAATTGATTTGACGCATATAAGTAATTAGTATTTAAAATAATTTGGAGGAAATATGGAATATTTTGCACTTCCGCTACAGAATTTAATAGAAGAATTTGAAAAGCTTCCCGGAATCGGCAGTAAGACGGCACAAAGGCTTGCCTTTTTTACCCTGAATCGTTCCGAAGATGAAGTAAAAAAATTTGCTTCGGCAATAATAAATGCAAAGGAACAGCTTTGCTATTGCAGCGTCTGTCAGAATTTATCCGACAGTAAGGTATGCTCCGTATGTTCAAACTCATCCCGCGACCACAGCGTAATCTGCGTTGTGGAAAGTCCGCGTGATGTGCTTCAGATAGAAAAGACCAACGAATTCAACGGTGTATATCACGTTCTCCACGGCGCAATTTCGCCAATGGATAACGTCGGCCCCGATGATATAAGAATCAAGGAGCTGGTAGGCCGGGTGTCCGGCGGTGATATCAAAGAGGTTATAATGGCGACAAATCCCAACCTTGAGGGTGAGACAACCGCCATGTATATATCAAAGCTTATAAAGCCCTTCGGAATTAACGTTACCAGAATTGCACATGGAGTTCCGGTCGGCGGTGAGCTTGAGTTTGCGGATGAAGTTACGCTTTCCAAGGCACTGAAATGGCGTGTCGAGCTGTAGGCTGTTTTAAAAAACATTAAAGATTTTGAGAGATTATATATGAGAAAAAACGATATTTATGAATTGGAAATTACAGGTATGACAGATGACGGCAGCGGCGTTGGCAAGACAGACGGGTTTGCCGTTTTTATTCCGTATACCATCATCGGCGAAACGGTCAAAGTAAATATAATTAAAGTAAATAAAAGCTATGCAATAGGTAGGCTTATCGAGGTGATAAAGCCATCACCGCATCGAACGAAGGCGATATGCCCCGAGTTCTACAAGTGCGGCGGATGCACACTTCAGCATATGGACTATGAAGCAGAGCTTGAGTATAAGCATAAAAAAGTTGAGGACTGCATAAGACGCATAGGCGGCATGGATGCCGATGTGCAGCCCGTTGTGCCATGCGCAGATATTTACAGATACAGAAACAAGGTTCAGTTTCCCGTATCCGAAGCCGGGATAGGCTTCTACCGCCAAAACAGCCACGATGTAATTCCTGTTGACGACTGTCTTTTGCAAACCGAGAATGCACGCAGGGTTATTGACGCAGTAAAGGTATGGATTAAAGATTGCAATATTCCCGCCTATAATGAGAAAGACGGAAGCGGAATTCTGCGACATATCTACACCAGAGAAGGCGACGGCGGAATACTCCTTGTGCTTGTAACCGCAACAGAAACACTCCCGGGCAGAAATCGGCTTGTTGAGTTGTCTCGCTCATCCGGCGTATCGGTTGCAGGTATTGTTCAAAATATCAACAGCCGACGCACCAACACTGTTCTCGGAGATAAAAACGTATTGATTTGGGGTAAAGGCAGTACATGGGATAAGCTTGGCAGTGTAAGCTTCAATATTTCGCCAAACTCCTTCTATCAGGTCAACAAGGCACAGACGCTCCGTCTTTACAACATAGCCGTAAAGCTCGCCGACTTATCCGGCGATGAAATCGTGTGGGATTTGTTCTGCGGAATCGGAACCATAGGACAGTTTGCGGCAAAGAATGCCAAATTGCTGATAGGGATTGAATATGTTCCGCAGGCCGTGGAAAACGCAAGAGATAATGCTATGAAGAACGGAATTGATAACGCAGTCTATTATTGCGGAGCGGCCGAGGAGCTTGCTCCTACGGTTATTAAAGATAATCCTCCGCCCGACGTTGTATTCCTTGACCCACCGCGCAAAGGCTGCGACAGCCGTCTTTTGGACACCATTGCACTCTGCCGTCCCAAAAGAATAGTCTATATATCCTGCAAGCCTTCAACCCTCGCCCGTGACCTGAAATATCTTACCGGCAAAGGATATCAAACCAAAAAAATCATCCCCGTCGATATGTTTCCCCGCACCGCCCATGTGGAGACGGTGGTATTGATGTCAAGAGGATAAAGGATATAACGGATATTGGAGACCATTTATGTATATTATCAGAGAATGTCGGATAGATGATTATATTGATATATATGAACTCAATAAAAACGAGATGGGATATGACTATCCATTGGAACAACAAAGAGAGAAAATTCTTCAGCTGATAGAGAGTCCAAATGATAAAATTTATGTTGCGGTAGCAAAAGAAAAAGTTATTGGCTATGTTCATGCAAATGATTATGATACCATTTATGCCCCTCACATGAAAAATATAATGGGTATAGCAGTATCAGGTAGCTGGCAACGGCGCGGAATTGGCAGAGCGTTATTAAACAGTATTGAAAATTGGGCAAGGCAAAGTAATGCAAAAGGGATAAGATTGGTATCAGGCTCTTCAAGAATTGAAGCACATGCTTTTTATAGAAGCTGTGGTTACTCCGGAGACAAATTACAACTGAATTTGAAAAAGATGTTTTAGAAATGAATAACAGCAAATAAAAAATGTTGATATGTTCCCTGTCACAACCGTAACGCTAAAAACAGCGGTGGATCAAGTCGGACGGAGTGATGGGGCATTTGACGTACTTCCTGTCCTCTCGTTCCATGTTGAGTGCGTAGTTTTGATGTCAAGGAAATAGGCTGAAAAGCCCTATTTTGCGTGGTTTTCGGCTTGATATGTTTCCGAGGTATATGCTGAAAATGCTGTTTTTACTGTATCACATATGGCTGAGTAGGCTAAAATATAGTGACAACATACACAACACGAAGTTAGTGCGTAGAAATGATAACAGTCATTTTTTAATGTTGGAGATATGATAACTGATGTTGTGGATATGTTGTCAAGCGTTTTTTGAGTGCTTTTCGGCATTTTAACGAACCTTTTTAAATCGTTCTTTACATCCGTTAGACGAATAATATAAATTCAAATAATTAATTTGATTATGCAAAAGTCTGTGCAAAAACAATTCTGCACAGGCTTTATACTTATCACCAATCTTTAAACGAACCATGTCTGTTATAACGTGCTGAAAAAGCTGATAATGTTACTTCATTCTGAAACTGAAAACGAATCATAGCATATTCAGACTGTAAAAGTACTTTTTTACTTCCGCTTCCTGTTGTTCCTATTTGTGTGCAACGCTTATTTTTCGTAATACAGGAAACCGTATAATCATCAGCAATTCCAAGGAGTCCGCAATTAATTTCCCCATTCCGATCAACAGCTTTGGCTTTTTTCCGTCTTTAAACACGCTGTCAATTATAACCCGTGTACCTTGAGCAAATGTTTCGGCTTGTTCCTTGCACCCAATACTGCTATAATCTCCGCACATCATTATTGCATCTAAATCGCCGCCGGAAATAATGCGTAAATCATCTATTTCCGAAGCATATCCAACAAATTATTCAACTATATCATCTGCCGAATATTCTGTATAAGATATATGTGCATCTGATATTACTGCCGCTTTAATAACAATACTTTTCTCACTAAACATGGTATTCTCCTCCGTTTTTATGCGCTTTTTCTCATAAATGTTGCCACAATTCCCAAAAATGACAGCACCATCCATACAATAATTGAACCGTTCCACCCCAAATTAGTAACTGCATAAGCAAAAATACTTGTTGTAATGCTTGCCGCAATATATCCGGTACAATCCATAATACCATTTATACTCGATACTCTGCCGGTTTTTCCAAGAGCAGGAATATATATACTCCACAGCAGTGCCGTCACAATACCGTTCATTATTTTTATAATAAGCAAAAATATAACCTTGAATATTCCGAATGGAACGATAAGCAGTCCTGCAAAAGAAGCAGCTGTAATTAAAAAAGTCAGTCTTATCAACAATACATCATTTTCGTTCATAAGCTTATATATCGTAAGTGTAATAAACGGCATAACAGCGTTCACAAAAGCTATAAATGAAAATACAAAATTTGACGCATTTTTGCTGAGAAGAATATATTCATTTAATATTGTCGGCATCCAAAAGGTTAATGTAGTGCCAAACACTTCCGCAAGTGAAACAATAATCAAATAAAAAGAAATGCCTTCAATCTTAAAGACTTCAAACAAACCGGAAGCTGATATTTCTTTTAGTTGATTATATGATACAATTCCTCGGTTCTCTAAGTATGTAAGTGACAAGTTTGCTCCGACACCAACCAAAAATGTTAGTACACCCGCAGCAACAAACGCCGTATACCAATTAAATATCATGGCAATGATACTCGCAATAAGCGGTCCTACGCAGCTTGCAAAGGTAAAGAAAACACATATAATTCGTGCATGGTCAAGTTCGGTGTTTTCCGTTATTATCTTCATAAGCGGACCGCGAAGCATCGACAGGCTATATCCCAAAATAATAAAACACGCAATTTGCAGTACATTGTTGCCTGCAAACGGAAATATTATCATCACTGTTCCTGCCACTAAAAGTCCTATTAACACCATATTTTTTGACTTCAATATATCACCCAAAACCCCGTTGAGAAGCTGTCCTACTGCATAGGAAACCATATATGAGGATGACAAAATTGCAATATACTCTTTTGTATATGATGCCTCATTCATCATTGACGGCGTAAGTACACCCAGCATATTTCTTAAAAAGTAATTTGCAATGTATGACATCACAGCAATAATTCCAATTATCTTTGCATTTTTCTTAGACATTGTTTATTCCACCATTTTAAATTTATTTATATAGGGAACCTCTAAAAATTGATTCCCAATCATAATATTTTGCTATTTCGATTAATTTTTCAAAAATCAAGGCAAGAAATAGCCAATTGCCATTGATTCTCGCTAAATATTCAGGGAGGATAAGCCCTAAATATTCAGAATTATTCTCATTTGGGCATAGTTATCCCATGTA
>CACXES010000012.1 GCA_902766745.1 uncultured Ruminococcus sp. | reverse complement strand
TTTTCCGCAGGATTCGTCAACCGTAAATTCAAGGAAGAATTTCGCGATATCTACCATACAGTTGTCCTCGTCCATTACGATAAGTCCACCGGAACCCATCATTGAACCTATTGCGATAAGTGAGTCATAGTCGATGGGAGTATCCATAAGGCTTGCAGGAATACATCCGCCGGAGGGACCGCCCGTCTGAGCCGCCTTGAACTTCTTGCCGTTGGGGATACCGCCGCCGATTTCTTCAACAATCTCGCGGAGGGTAGTGCCCATGGGTATTTCAACCAGACCGGTGTTGTTGATTTTTCCGCCGAGGGCAAATACCTTTGTACCCTTGCTCTTTTCGGTACCGATGCTGCTGAACCAGTCGGCACCGTTTAAGATGATCTGGCATATATTTGCGTATGTTTCAACGTTATTAAGCAGAGTAGGTTTCATCCAAAGTCCCTTTACCGCCGGGAACGGAGGACGGGGACGGGGTTCACCTCTCTTGCCTTCTATAGAGGTCATGAGTGCAGTCTCTTCGCCGCAGACAAATGCGCCCGCACCGAGACGAAGCTCCAAGTCAAAGGAGAAGTCTGTTCCGAATATGTTTTCGCCCAGGAGGCCGTATTCCTTAGCCTGACCGATAGCAACGCTCAGACGATGAACCGCAATCGGGTACTCTGCACGTATGTATATAAATCCGTGATTTGCGCCGACTGCGTATGCTGCGATAGCCATTGCCTCGATAACGCTGTGGGGGTCGCCCTCCAATATACTTCTGTCCATGAAAGCACCGGGGTCGCCCTCGTCGGCGTTACATGCAACGTATTTTTCATCGCCCTCAGCCTTTGCGGTGAAGTCCCACTTCATGCCGGTGGGGAAGCCGCCGCCGCCGCGGCCTCTGAGACCTGATGCCTTGACTGTTTCTATAACCTGCTCCGGTGTCATTTCGGTCAGAACCTTACCGAGAGCCTTGTAACCATCAAACGCAATGTATTCATCGATGTTTTCGGGGTCGATAACGCCGCAGTTACGCAGAGCAACTCTCTGCTGCTTCTTGTAGAAGTCAACCTCATTAAGACTCTTTATATCGTCGCTGTCATCGTGAACCGTTTCATCGTAGAGAAGTCTTTTTACTATACGTCCCTTTAAGAGATGTTCTTCAACAATCTCCTCCACATCATCTACGGTAACCTTACTGTAAAACGCACCCTCGGGATAAACTATCATAATAGGTCCCAGGGCACAAAGACCGAAGCAGCCTGTCTTTACAACTTTAATTTCCTTGTCAAGACCCTTTGCCGCAAGCTGGTTTTCCATTTCCTCTGCAATCTGCGCACTTTTTGAAGAGGTACAGCCTGTACCTGCACAGATGAGGACGTGTCCTCTGGCTATATCCATTTTTACCATTCCTTTCTATTACTGTTTCAATTAAAACGCCCCGATTATTCGTTTGCGCCTATTGTGTATTCTGTAACTACATTGCCGTTAACAATGTGTTCGGCAACGACTCTCAAGGCCTTTTCGGGAGTCATTTTAACGTATGTAACCTTTTCCTTGTTGGGTTCAAATACCTCAACAATCGGCTCTAAACGGCACATCCCGATACATCCCGTCTGGGAAACGGTAACGTGCTCAAGCTTGCGCTTTGCCGTATCTTCCATAAAGGCGTTCATTACCGGACGCGCACCTGCCGCAATGCCGCAGGTAGCCATGCCGACAACAATACGAACACCCTGCTCGTCATCCTTTCTGAGGGTAACCTTTTCGAGCATTTCTTTTCTGATTGCTTCAAGATCAGCTAAACTTTTCATTATATTAATCTCCTATCTCTATATTAATCTCCCATCACTTTAATTTCTCGGCTGTTGACTGCGAAACCCCAAGTAATATTATATATCGCAGTGACCTATGCGTAAAGCTCCTGCTCGTTTTCCTTCAGGAAATCGCTTAGCCACAGAGTAACCTCCGGCTGAGTGAACGGCACGCCGCCGAGAATTTTTTTCAGCTCACGAGTATCCACGGAATATTCCTTATCGTTATGTCTGTGCTTATAAACGAAGTCAATATCTTCGTGAGAGGTAAATATGCCGAGCATTGTCTCAGCCATATTGCCGAGGGGCTGCCTGTCTATGTGACTGTAGCCAAAAACGGCGGAAATAACCGTTCCGACGCCGACTTCAGACGACAGCTCAATGCCGCCGCCGGTATTCTCCGCCGCAAGCTTCAAAAGCGGAATACCAAGCCCGACCTTTCGTGTCGTTCGCCCCGTAGTGAACGGGTCGATGACCGCTTTTGCCATTTCGGGGGTCATACCCTTGCCGTTATCGGTGACGGAAAATTTCAGAATGTCCGCCGCGGTATCTTCGATAAGCTCAAGAGTAACCAAAGTTGCGCCGGCGGTGATTGAATTCTGCATTATATCCAGAATATGCAGTGACAGCTCTTTCATAATTACTGATACTTATTTAGGATGTCTTCGATATCATCAACGGTCAGTCTGCCGTAAACCTCATCGTTTATGGTCATAACGGGCGCAAGACCGCAGGCACCGATACAGCGTGTGGCGTCAAGCGAGAACTTTCCGTCGGGAGTACATTCGCCGACATCTATGCCGAGAAGCTCCTTTACCTTTTCGAGAATATCGCCCGAGCCCTTAACGTAGCAGGCAGTACCGAGACAGATGCCTATCTGATATGTACCCTTGGGGTTAAGTGAGAACTGTGCATAGAATGTAACTATGCCATAGATCTCGGCAAGGGGAACGTTAAGTCCTTCCGAAATCATCTCCTGAACCTCAATCGGCAGATACCCATAGATGTTCTGTGCCTCGTGGAGAACAGGGATTGCGGCGCCCTTCATGTCCTTGTGCTTTTCAATGACAGCCTTAAGCGCAGCCTCCTGCTCAGGTGTTCCGTTAAACGGAATCTTGTTTTGACTCATGTTGTCAAACCTCCTGTAAATAATCTTTAAATACATATTTAGTAATATATGTACATTTTTTTCAAAATAATTAAATAAACCGCTCATGCTCAAATATCTGTTGAGTTCGGGAAATAAATCAAAACAGATTTTGCATCAGCCTCTTGAGCCGAACGGCACAGAGAACAATAATATGTTAATCTTTTAACATTATAATCCGAAATCAATATGTGTAAAATGACATAAGCATATATACTATATCATATTATAAAAAAATCTGCAAGTATTTTATGATAAATTATTATACAAAAAATTCAAAAATAATTGTGAAAATGCTAAAAAATCGCTTAGACGGCGAATGCGAAGTATTTAATGGGAAATAATTGGAAAGTCGGAGACAAATATTTTGGTTTTTCGATTCTTTTATAATATTAATGAAATTGTTTGCTCATTCATAAATCAAAAACCGTAAATTTTTATAACTTTATGAAATTTAGCCTTGACAAAATGATCAAATTATCGTATTATTATATAGTGCGATGCGGAGGGGGTCAGCCGCATCAAGCTATAATCAAATATGCCCTCTTAGTTAAGTGGATATAACAAGCCCCTCCTAAGGGCTAGTCGCGTGTTCGATTCACGCAGAGGGTGCCACGTCGGAGCAAGCGATGTATCGCTTGCTCCGATTTTTTCTGCTGTAATAACGCTGATATGTTTACGGGCGGAATTGCGAAATATTTATCTGAAATTTTTAGATTATATAAAATTTACATTAATCATAATACAATATGCATAAAATTTATGATTTGGAAGCAAATAATATTGACAAGTCGCACAATGTTCGGTATAATAAACACAACACATGTTGGAATTTAATACGTTTTTATTTCTTAAAAATCACTTATTTGTAAATTTTCATTTAAATCGGAGCAACGCAGAGCGATGCTTGTAATAGGCAGAGATTGAGATATGTTGCAAGTGAGCGCAGGAAGTGTTAGCTCCTTACGGCTTCGATGGGGGTATTCTCCCGCTGAAATCCTGAAATTTAACCTGACGCTTAAGTGTCGTGGGCATCTACGCTTTGGTTATGTTTTTATGACACTGATATTTCCGACAAAAATGCATAAAACTATAAAATGTGTAGCGATAAACCGCATAGACAGTGCTTTTGCATAAAAGTTCCCTAATGTGTAAAAAAATAAAAGATACTCTGTCGTATAATTAATTTATAATATACCTGTACAGAGGAGCACGGCCGTGAAAGGAGCCTGAGTCTTATGAACAAAAGACAATATGATTTACTTAGAACTCTGTATGACAACCGAAGTTTTATGACCTTATCTGAGATAGCAGAGGAGTTCAATGTTTCCACTAAAACGGTGAGAAACGATATATCGGCAATCAAAGATTACCTTGCGGAACATGGAGCCGGTTCTTTGGAGACAACACCTCATGTAGGCGTGAGGGCTGTCATAACGGAGGAGGAGTGGACGAAGCTTTTAGACAACGCCGATGATGACAGGGAAGACAGAGAGATAATGTTTTTTATAATCCGAACTCTTATGAAAAAAAGCAGCTTGACCGCTCAAAGACTTTCGGAGCAATACTACATCGGCAGAGCTCAGCTCAATAAAATCTTAGAGAAAATTACCGAGTGGTTTTCTGAAAATCACATTCTCTTTGAAATTCGCCGAGGCAAAGGGTTGTCAATCAGCTACAGTGAGTTTAACTACAGGATGGCAATGCTGAAATTGTTTTCGGAGTTTTGGGATATGTATGCTGAAACGATTAACCTAAGAAATTCGATGTACACGTCAATGCCGGATAGGGAATATGCAGGTATGTGCGCTGCGCTTAACGGCTTTGAAGCCGATAATGTTGCAAAAAGTCTGCTTGAAACAGAGGAAAAATTCGGGATAAAGCTTAATTACACATCGAACAGAAATCTGATATTTTTAATTTCACTTAGCATTTTAAGATGCAACAGCGGAATTCAGATTCAAATGCCAAATGTTTCGGTCTGTTATGCAGACGGGATATCGGATGAATGTATTTCTGATGATATACTTAAAAGGTTGGCAGATAATCTTTCGGTACGGTTTTCGGAAGAGGAAAAAGCTTTCATCAAATTTGCCGTTTCGATATCAGAAATACAATGCTTTGTCAACGATGAATACAGGCATCAATTCGAACAGATGAATTCGGAGCTTTGCCGACTGACGGTAAGGATTATAAACATAATCAGTGAAATTACTGAGCTTAACCTCAGAGATGACAATCATTTTGTGAGAGAAATGTTTTTACTGTTGAAATCCATGATTTCCAGATTAAAATACGGATTGATACTCAAAAACAGCCTAATGTCTCAAATTAAGCAAAAATACCCGAATACGATGGCGATAGCATGGTCTTTGGAAAATATGCTTGAGAAGGAGCTTAAGCTCCAGATTAACGAGCATGATGTTGGACTTTTGGCACTGTATATAGGTGGGGCGATTGAAAGAAAGCTTTCCGGGATAAAGGCGTGTATCGTGTGCGATTACGGAATAGGGGCATCACAAATTCTTAAAGAAAAAATCATGAGACAGCTTCCGGAGCTTACAATTACAGCGATTTTTACGATTCGCGATATAAATAGGGTTAAAAATGACGACTGCGATTTTATTATATCAACAGTTTCACTTGACGGTTATCGGCTTAACAAAGAGGTTCTTACAATCAAATACTTGTTTGATAACTCGGATCTGCGGATGATTGAAAATCATTTGCTGAAAATAAAAAAGCAAAAAAAGGTTAAAGTCAACAGCATTCAACCTGCGTCAACATTGTTTAAAAGGGATTTAATCATTACCGAGTGCAAATCATCAGATAAAACCGAAATTCTCAAAGATATATGCAGGAAGCTTGAGTGCCTGGGTTATGTTACGGAGGATTTTGAAAAATCGGTTCTGGACAGAGAAAAATGTACTTCTACCGATATCGGAAAGGGAATTGCGATACCGCATGGTCATTCGGACTATGTAAACCATTCCGCGGTTGCGTTTATAAGCCTTGATAAACCTATTAAATGGGCAGAAAACGGTGAATATATTGATTTGATTTTCCTTTTGGCATTTGATATGGGTGAATCAGGAGATATAAAAGATAAAATTGTAAAATTCTATAAATCAATTGTTGTTTTCACGGAAAATGACAGTGTATGTGAAAAGCTCAGAAAAACCAAGGATAATAAAGAAATTTTAAAAATTTTTGAACAATGGTAGGAGGTTATCTTATGCTACGCGTAAAGTACACAATCAAAAACGAAGAGGGCTTGCATGCAAGACCCGCAGCGGATTTCTGTAATACTGCGATGCGCTTTAAGAGTACAATCAGAGTTATTAAGGACGGCGAGGAGTTTGAAGCAAAAAGCATTCTTATGGTCCTTTGCGTAGGTGCTGTGCAGGGTGATGAAATTGAAATCACGGCAGACGGTGAAGACGAAAAAGAGGCCATAGACGCATTGGTGGAAACCTTGGATATGGGCTGATATCCGGAAATTAATTTGCGCACGCCGACATTCATCAGATATAAAGAGCGGCATATATCGGTGTTCCTTCAAGGGGCAGACTGCGAAAATTTTATTTGAACTTAAATCTTGTGCCGCCGGCACAGAAAGGAATGGTTATAAATATGAGAATTTTAAATGGAATAGCCGGAGCACCCGGCGTTGTTTCCGGAAAAGTTTTATATTACGAAAAGAAGGTCGGTTCTTCGGCAGAAACAGACATAGATACGGCGGTAAAAAAATGTATAGATAAGGTCAAAAAAATGTACAACAAGGCCCTTGCCGATCTCGGTGAGGACAAGGCGAAAATTTTCTTTGCCTATGAGATGCTGCTCGGAGATCAAATGTTTATCGGTCCGATTAAGGAAGCAATAGCCGGTGGAGACGAACCCGAAAAAGCGGTTGCCGATGTTTCCGAGAGTATGTCCGGTGTATTAATGAAAAAGGAAAACGAGTACTTAAGACAGCGTGCCGATGATATCAGAAATGTCGGGAATATGCTCAGAGAAATTATTTGCGGTGCAGATGATGATTTTTCTTTCCCGGAGGGGGACGATAAGTACATAATTTCAGCGCAGGAGCTGACCCCGGTTGATACAATGCTTTTTGATCATTCAAGACTGCTGGGCTTTGTTACAAAGGAAGGCGGAGCCACATCGCACACCGTAATACTTGCAAAATCCATCGGAATACCCGCAGTAGTCGGAGTGAGCGAGCTTGACAGAAGCTCCGATGACGCAGACGCATACTTAGACGGCTACGCCGGGGAGTTTGTTATAAATCCGGACGCCGAAGCAAAGAGTGTATATGATAAAAGGGTTCTCGATGAGCAGGAGCTTTTAAAGTCGCTTGATACAATTAAGAAAAACGATGCATACACAAAAGACGGCGAAAGAATAAAGGTTGCCGTAAATATAGGAAAGCCATCGGATTTAAAGTGCAGTGAGGACAGCAAATTTGACGGCGTGGGCCTATTCCGTTCGGAATTTCTGTATTCCTCATCAAAGGAAAAACCGCCTGTCAAGCAGCAGTGCGAAGCATATAAAAAGGCTGCTGACCTTGTTTATCCCAAAAGCGTAACGATAAGAACCTTGGATGTGGGAGGCGACAAGCAGATTGAATACTTCCATATGCCCAAGGAGGAAAATCCGTTTTTGGGAAACCGCGGGATCAGGCTTTGCCTGAGCAACGAGGGAGTTTTTTCGGATCAGCTGAAAGCTTTGCTTATGGCGGGATATGGGAAAAGGCTTAAAATTATGCTCCCTATGGTTACGCGCATCGAAGAAATAACGAGAACAAGAGAATTGCTTGCCGAGGTGAAAGAGGAGCTTGAACGTGAGGGAACTCCGGCAGCCGATGATATAGAGCTTGGTATCATGATTGAAACGCCGGCAAGTGCGATTATGTCGGAGGTGCTTGCAAAGCATTGTGACTTTTTCAGTATAGGAACAAACGACCTTGTTCAGTATATAATGTCAGCCGACAGAGGAAATTCAGCTGTGGAGAAGGTATACAATCCATTCAATCCCGCAGTTCTTAAAATGATATACAAGGTTATACAGGACGGCGCAGATGCCGGTATAGAGGTGAGCGTTTGCGGTGATTTGGCGGCAAATCCCGATTTCACAGAAATACTTCTTGGTATGGGGTTAAAGAAATTCAGCGTACCGCTGCCCATGCTGAACAGAATAAAGAAAAAAATATCAGACATCAATCTGTCTTCGGCAAAAGATGTAGCCAACGAAGTGCTCAAGGCAGAAGATGAATATGAAGTTGAAAAAATTATCAGAAGGGGGTGAAAAGAATGAATGCATCGGATGTATTAAGAAATGACAGAATTGAGCTGAATTTAAAATCCGATACAAAAGAGGGCGCACTTGCAGAACTTACCGAGCTTTTGTACAAAAGCGGGGCACTTACCGATAAGGAAGGGTTTTTGAAGGATGTTCTGGACAGAGAAAGTATCTCGACAACGGGAATCGGAAACGGAATTGCTATTCCTCACGGAAAATCAGCCAATGTCATTGAGACGACTGCGGCGATCGGAAGATCCGCAAAACCGCTGGAATGGGAAAGCGTGGACGACAAGCCGGTAAACTTTATCGTACTTTTGGCAGTTAATGAAAATGACAAAACAGGGGTACATGTAAGGCTGCTTTCACAGATGGCAAGAAAGCTGGCATCGGAGGAAACGTGCAGACGTCTTTTAGAGGCAGAAACAGCAGAGGAAATCACAGCTATTTTCTCGGAGTAAAAAAGAGTAAAAGGAAGGAGAATTATTATGAAAATTGTAGGTATTGCAGCATGTACATCGGGTATAGCACACACATACATTGCCAAGGAAAAGCTTGTTGCTGCGGCAAAGGAACTCGGACACGAGGCTTTTATTGAAACGCAGGGAACCATCGGTACAGAGGATGAGCTTACGGCTCAGCAGATTAAAGATGCCGATGTTGTAATCATCGCCGCTGACATTAAGGTTGGCGGAAAGGAACGTTTTCAAGGCAAACGCATTGTGGAGGTTCCTACTCATATAGCAATAAAGTCTCCCAAGGCGCTTATTAACAAAATAGAAGCAGAATTGAAATAGAATAAATTTATTAAAAATTGGAGGTATGTATCAATGTTGAAAAAATTACAGCTTAAAAAACACGCCTTGACAGGCATATCGTTTATGCTGCCATTGGTAGTGGCGTCCGGTCTTTTGATTGCTATAGGCAATATTTTCGGAGGAAACCCCTCAACGATAAGCGACTACAAAGCAGGTTATTCAATCTGGGAAGCGGCAGTTACGCTCGGTGTTTACGGAATGCAGCTTCTGCCGGGAGTTATGGGTGCGGCAATCGCATACTCAATAGCTGACAGGCCCGGTATTGCACCCGGTTTGTTAATGGGTATGATTGCGCAGAATATGGGCGCAGGCTTCCTGGGCGGTATGCTCGGCGGTTATCTTGCGGGTTACTTTGTTGAAATTCTTAAAAAGTACCTCAAGGTTCCGAAGTGGGCGCAGGGACTTATGCCTATGATGATTATCCCTCTCATCTCATCGGTTGTTATCGGACTTATAATGTTCTTCGTGGTAGGCGGTCCTATTGCGTGGGCATCTGAGGCTCTTAAAAACGTACTTATGAATATGCAGACCGGTTCAAAGGCAGTATTTGGAGCGGTAATGGGTGGTATGGCTGCATTTGACTTCGGCGGACCGGTAAACAAGGTTGCATCGCTGTTCGCAGACGGCTTGCTTATGGATGGCGTATATGGTCCGGAGGCTGTAAAAATCTGCGCTTCAATGATTCCTCCGTTCGGTGTTGCTCTTTCGTGGCTCATTAAGAGATCCAGATATACAAAAAGCGAAACAGATAATATAAAGATTGCATTCCCGATGGGTATTTGTATGATTACCGAGGGTGTAATTCCCATCGCTGCGGTTGACCCGATTAGAGTAATCGTATCATGCTCGGCAGGTGCGGCAGTTGGGGGTTCCTTGATAATGATGCTCAATGTTGGTTCAATGGTACCCTCCGGCGGTATGTTCATAGTTCCCGCAATGATCAACCCATGGGGCTTCATGCTTGCTCTTGCAGCGGGTACGGTAGTTACGGCACTCCTTCTCGTATTACTCAAGAAAGATGCTAAAAAAGAGGATGCGGTAGTGCTTGATGAAGAGGAAGAGGATGTAGATCTTTCCGATATAAAAATAAGCTGATTTTAAATTAAGAAAGTTGTGTTAATATGTATGTATCAATGAAAAATATGCTGGCAGACGCCAATGCCAATAATTATGCAATAATGGCAATCAACTGCTTTAATATTGAAACTGTTCGTACGGTTATACGCGCTGCGGAGATAGAAGATGCACCGATTATCGTAAATATTTTTCAGGATCATCTTCTCACACATTGCGACAGTGAGTTAATCACTCCTGTTGTAAAAATACTGGCGGAGAGAAGCAATGTAAATGTAGCACTGAATTTCGATCACGGTCAGGAAAAGGAATATCTGATTAAAGCAATTGACGATGGATTTTCATCTGTAATGGTTGATGCCTCGAGGTTTGATCTTGAGAACAATATCAAAATGACGAGAGAAATTGCGGATTATGCTCATAAGCATGGTGCAAGCGTCGAAGGCGAGATTGGCTGTCTGGGAGCAAGTGAGGGCGGAGCATTTACACAGGACGCAATGTACACTGATCCGGAGCAGGCAAAAATATTCTTTGAACAGACGGATATAGATGCTCTCGCAATTTCGATAGGTACATCGCACGGAAATTATCCCGATGGGATGGTGCCGGAGTTTGATATTGAAAGGCTGAAAGAAATAAAACGCCTTACAAAAGCACCGCTGGTGCTTCACGGAGGCTCGGGCTCCGGAAAAGACAATATTGTCAACTCCGTAAAGAACGGAATAAATAAGATAAATGTTGGCTGTGACTTTATGAATGCAAACCGTGATGCAGCACTGAAGCTGCTGCAGGAAAATCCGGATATAAATTACTTTGATTTAATTCACAGCACAGAGCAAGAAGGTATCGAGCTTGTCAGATACTACATAGGTCTTTCGGGCTCACATGGTAAAAATAAAAATTTATTATAGGAGTGATTTATTATGTTAATGAATATGAAGGAGCTGCTTGCTGTAGCAGATAAGAATGGGTTTGCCGTACCGGCATTTAATATCGGAAGTGAAGCTATTTTAAAAGGTGTTGTTGAAAGCGCAAACGAGAAAAATGCTCCGGTAATACTTGCAATTCATCCCACAGAGTTGGAATTTTTAGGCGACAGCTTTATATCCACCTGTATTCAGGAGGCAAACAAGTCTAAGGTGCCAATGGTTATTCATCTTGATCACGGCGGCACATTTGAGCAAATTCTCCGTGCTATCCGCTGCGGCTTTACCTCGGTTATGATAGACGCTTCACATCTGTCATATGAAGATAACATTGCAATAACCAAAAAGGTGGTTGAGGTTGCAAGGGTTTCAAACGTTTCGGTTGAAGCGGAGCTTGGCACAATCGGATCTACCGGAGAATCCTATGAGGGCGGCGCAGATGATATTATATACACAAATCCCGAGCAGGCAAAGGACTTTATCGAAAAAACCGGAATCGATTCGCTCGCTGTTGCGATAGGAACGGCACACGGTATATATCCGAAGGATAAGAAGCCTGAGCTTAAGCTTGATCTTCTGAAAACCATCCGTGATACCGTTGACATTCCCTTGGTACTTCACGGCGGTTCGAGCAACCCCGATGAGGAAATTGCGGAGTCGGTTAAGATAGGTATTTCCAAAATAAATATCTCCAGTGATATTAAGTTTGCGTTTTATAAAAAATGTCGTGAGGTTCTTGCTGAAAATCCCGGCTGGATTGAACCGAATACAATTTACCCGCCTTGCATTGATGCAATGAAGGAAGTAATTGAATTTAAGATGGAGCTGTTTAACGACATCGGAAAGGCTTCACTGTATAAATAAACGTCAGGCTTGAAAAATACTACGGAAGAAAGAGGCTTATCGTAAGATCGATAGGCCTCTTTTTCGGTGCGCAGCATGAAAGAAACGTGCTTTGCATATGTTCATAAAGGTGCTCCTTTAGATTTTTCTGCAGCCTGAAGCGCATATTTTTTCGGAGTTATACCGTTTATCTTCTTAAACACCTGAGCAAAATAGTTGCTGTCATTAAAGCCGCACTCCTCGGCAACGCGTGTGATTGGGATATTCGAAGCTTTGAGAAGCTCGCGGGCGGCTGTGACACGTGAAATATTCACATATTCGTTAAGACCGACACCGGTTACTTTTTTGAAAAGCTTAGAAAAGTATCCGGGGCTTACGGCATACTTTCGCGATAGGGCGGAAAGGCTCAAATCCTGATTGCAGTTTGAACTTATGTATCGTGCGGCGTTACGGATAAGTATATATGTTTCGCTGAGCTTTTTGGGGTTGTCCTTCTGACGAAAGCGAGAGATAAGTATTAATATCTGACGCAGATAAAGCTTTTGCATCTCAATGTAATTTTTTTGACGCAGTTCTGCCTCCTTCTCGATCTTGCGGATGATTTCCCTAAACAGCTGAAGCTGTTCCTGCGGAAGGCGCACATGCCTGTCTTCGGATAATTCGTCAATATAACAGCTGTATTCGCTGCCGATAAAGTCGTCATTGAATACGAACAGAAGTCTCTCCGTTGAACTGTCGCCGCCGTTATCGGTTTTGTGAAATTCCCCCTTGGGTATAAACAAAAAATCGCCGGGAGCCAAAAGGTATATTTCACTTCCAATAAAATATTTTGTCTTACCGTTTTCGAGATAGTACAGCTCATGATTGTCGTGAAAGTGAGCATCAGCCATCTTGAAATACTTGTCTCTTGTTCTTCTGCTGAAAAAAGGAATTTTTCCGTCAACATAAACTGCCATAGCAGACACCTCCGTAAATATAATATATTTTAGCACAGATTAAAATATAATTCAACCATATTTTAATGAATTTTTATTAATTCGGCAATATATTAATAGAAAACACGATGAAATAGCTGTATAATGTGACTGTAAAGATAAATAAAACATGAAAATTGGATTGGGAGGAGCGGAAAAATGAATAATTATATAAAGCCCGAGAGAGAGGAAAGGGTCATACAGTTCGGAGAGGGAGGATTTCTGCGCGGATTTGCGGATTGGATACTTCAGATAACGAACGAAAAAACAAATTTTAACGGCAGTGTCGTAGTTGTGCAGCCTATACCTGAGGGAATGTGCGGCGTATTGAGTGAACAGGACTGCGTTTATACCCATGTAATGAGAGGAACCAGAGACGGGGTGCCGGTTGTGGACACAAAGATCATTGACGTTATTTCTCGTGCAGTAAATCCGTACGAGAATCCAAGCGCATATCTTGAGCTTGCCGATAAGCCGAGCTTTAGGTTTGTCATATCCAACACGACGGAATCCGGAATAGCATACAATCCGGATGACAAAATCGATGATGCTCCGCCGAAATCGTTTCCTGCCAAGGTTGCGGCACTGCTGTACAGGCGATTTACAAATGGCATGGACGGATTTATTTTTCTTCCATGTGAGCTTATCGACAAAAACGGCGAAACGCTCAAAAGGATAATTTTAAAATATGCGGAGCTTTGGAATCTCGGAGATGATTTTAAGACCTGGGTAGAGACAAAGAATGTTTTCTGTAATACTCTTGTGGACAGAATTGTCACGGGCTATCCGAGAAACGAGAAGCTTGATATAGGCTATGAGGATAAAATGCTTGACACAAGTGAGCTGTTTCACCTTTGGGTAATAGAGGGGCCTAAAGACATTTTAAAGGAGCTCCCCCTCGATAAGACCGACCTAAACATTATATTGACGGATAGGCTTGAAGACTATAGAACCAGGAAGGTACGCATATTAAACGGTGCACATACCTCGATGATCCCGTATGCACTCCTGGAGGGAATGGAAACTGTCCGTGACTGCATGGAAAACGAAAAAATATTCTCGTTTGTGCAACGGTGTGTGTTTGACGAGATAATACCGACCCTTGACTTGCCGAAGGAGGAGCTTGTTGACTACGCAGAAAACGTTTTTGAGCGTTTCCGCAATCCGTATATAAGGCATAACTGCTCGTCTATTGCGCTGAACTCAGTAAGTAAGTTCAAGGTAAGAGTGCTTCCGTCTATACTTGAATATATAAAGAGAAAAGGCGAGGCTCCCAAAAATCTTACAATGTCGCTGTATAAGCTGATTGAATTTTATAAAAACGGGAAGCCTTCGGACGATGCAGCGGTGATAGAATACATGCGAGATAAGTCGATAAGAGAGATCCTTGCAAACACAAGTTTCTGGGATCGAGATTTAAGCTTTTTGTATGACGAGGTTATGAAATATGATAATTAACAGGCTGGATAACGTTGAGGTTAATTTAAGCAACGGGCATAAATACGCCCTAAGGGATATAAAGCAAGGTGAGAATATAATCAAATACGGCTATCCCATAGGTCATGCCACTTGTGATATAAGGTGCGGCGAGCATGTACATACACATAACATCGCCACGAATCTGTCCGGAATGACGGAATATGAGTACAACTTCTGTGATTACGGAACAAAGGTCCTTAAAACAAACTTGACCTTTGACGGTTATCGCAGAAAATGCGGCGATGTCGGAATTCGTAACGAAATATGGATAGTAAACACGGTTGGATGTGTCAACGGAACGGCGCAGAAATTGGCGGAGCTAACCGGAGCAATGTGCTTTACCCATCCGTTTGGGTGTTCGCAGCTCGGCGATGACATGGAAGTCACTCAAATGATACTCAGGGGGATGGTCAACCACCCGAATGCCGCAGGAGTGCTTGTTCTTGGCCTTGGCTGCGAAAATAACAATATAGACGTGTTCAAAGCCTTCCTCGGCAAATATGATGAGGAAAGGGTCAGATTTCTCAATTGTCAGGAGACGGACGACGAAATCGCCGAGGGAGTGCGTTTGATTGGCGAGTTGAAGGAATATGCTTCAAAATTCAGAAGGGAAAAAATAAGTGTATCGGAGCTTCGTATAGGTCTGAAATGCGGCGGCAGTGACGGTTACAGCGGTATAACGGCAAATCCGCTTGTCGGAAGCCTTTCAGACAGGATTATTTCATTCGGAGGGAGCTGCGTGCTGACCGAGGTTCCGGAAATGTTCGGAGCGGAGCAGATACTGATGGAACGCTGTGAATCGGTGGAGGTATTTCAAAAAACGGTTGAACTTATAAATAATTTCAAGGAATATTACCGCCGACACGGACAGGTTATATACGAAAACCCATCACCCGGAAACAAAGCGGGCGGAATCACCACTCTGGAGGAAAAGTCCCTCGGTTGTGTGCAGAAGGGTGGCTTGAGCCGTGTAACAGATGTGCTTGACTTTGGCGATACAGTGAGAAGGCGAGGATTGTCGTTGCTGAACGGTCCGGGAAATGACATTGTTGCCGTGACAAATCTGATGGCGGCAGGTGTACATATGATTCTCTTTACAACGGGACGCGGAACACCGCTGGGTGGAGCGGTGCCAACAGTCAAAATTTCAACAAACTCCGGCCTTGCTGAAAAAAAGAAAGGCTGGATAGACCTTGATGCGTCACCGCTTCTTGACGGCGTTTCAATGGAAGATATGACTGACAGGCTTTTGGATTTGGTTATAAGGACAGCCTCCGGGGAAAAGACAAAAAACGAAATAAACGGCTACCGTGAGATTTCCATCTTTAAAGACGGGGTTACGCTGTGATAAACAGTGACAATAGGTAAATGCTATTAAGAAATAAATTATTTGGTAAAGGGGTATAAATATGGGAATTATAAATGAAGATTTTATGCTTTACAACGAAATGGGAAAATACTTGTACAACACATACGCAAAGGATCTGCCGATAATAGACTATCACTGTCATCTGAACCCGAGGATGATTGCGTCGGATTATAGATTTAAAGATGCATACGACCTGTTCCTCGGCGGCGATCATTATAAGTGGCGTCAGATGAGATCGAACGGAATTGACGAAAGGCTGATCACCGGTGACGGAGACGAATTTGAAAAGTGGACAGCATTTGCCGGAACTATGCCGCTTTTGATAGGAAACCCTCTGTATCACTGGACGGCACTGGAGCTTAAGCGGTACTTTGATATTGATGAGCCTCTGAGTGAGGATAGTGCAAAGGAAATCTGGGATAGGTGCAACGAGTGCCTCAAGACCGACGATTTTTCGGCTAAGAAGCTGATTGAGCGTTCGAATGTAGAAGTTATATGTACCACAGACGACCCGCTTGACAGCCTTGAATATCATAAGCAGCTTCGCCGAGAGAAGTTTTCAACAAGGGTTTTGCCGACCTTCAGACCGGATCAGGCGGTAAATATAGACAAGCCTACCTTTGAAGAGTATATAAAAAAAGCAGGAGTAAAGAACTATAATGAGCTTCTCCGCCTGCTTAGCGAAAGAATCGAGTTCTTCCACGAAAACGGTTGTCGGCTGTCCGATCATGCCCTTGAATATGTACCCTTTGCCGTCGGAAATGCTGCGGAGGTTTTTGAAAAGAAGCTGAACGGAGGAGAACTGAGTTCGGCGGAGACTGATGTTTTCAAGACAGATATATTAAGACACTGTGCCTCGGAGTACACCAAGCGAGGCTGGACAATGCAGCTGCACATAGGCGCACTGCGTAACAACAATACAAAAATGTATAGGGCACTCGGTGCGGATACGGGCTTTGATTCGATAAATGACTTATGTATCGCAGAAAAGCTGTCAAGCTTTATGGATAATCTGGAAATAAACGATGTGCTTCCTAAGACAATTCTTTATACTCTGAATCCTAAGGATAACTATGTTCTTGGAACGATGCTCGGAAACTTTCAGAGTGCGCCGGTGCCGGGGAAGATACAATTCGGCTCCGGTTGGTGGTTCAATGATAACCGTGACGGCATGATTGCACAGATGACCGCCTTGGCAAATCTCGGAATACTAGGAAGATTTGTCGGGATGCTCACCGACTCAAGAAGCTTTGTTTCTTACCCGAGGCATGAATACTTCAGACGTATTTTGTGTAATCTAATAGGCGAATGGGTGGAGAAGGGCGAGTACCCGAGAGATGCAAAGGCGCTGAAAAAAATCATCGAGGGAATTTGCTATTACAACGCAAAGGAATATTTCAGCTTCTGAGGCATTTGTGTGGATATTACTTAAGCACAGAGTATCCCGTCTTAATGGCGGAGGGCACCGATTTAAATTGGCGGACGTGAAAGCCGGCATATTACAATGCGGGTTTTCACGTCCGTTTTTGATTAATCATGTAAAAATCGCGTATACAAAATATCGACATATTTCATCGATTTAAGTATGTGACGCAGAGGAGCAAGTTAACGTGCGGATTTTTTGAAAAATGCAAAAAAAACAGAGCAAAGCGAACTTTGCTCTGATGTGGTCGGAGTGACTGGATTCGAACCAGCGGCCACCTGAACCCCATTCAGGTACTCTACCAAACTGAGCCACACCCCGTTACCGCAACAAAAAATATTATACCGTATTTTCTAAAAAAAAGCAAGAGTTTTTTTGTTTTTTTTTAAAAAACATTAAACTTTCATAGAATTAGTTGTATTTAATGTCGGATTTATGTGTAAGTAGCTAAAATTTTGCATTATATTTTGCTGAGCATGAATAAGAGTTGAGGATAAGAGAATAATATTATAGTATAAAATTTCGAGGGAGCTGAAAATATGGAAACCGAAAAACTCAGCAAGGAACAACTCAGTAAAGATTATGAATGTAAAATTCGGAGAAACGAGCAGATACTTGAATTGATGAAGGAGCTTGAAAAGGCAAGGCGTGATATCGAAGCCGCAGAGGCAAATTTTGAAATGGCAGTAAATCCTGCGGATGTGGATGTGTATATATATGAACTCAGAACTGTTCAGGCGAGGTACGGCTCTCTTTTAAAACGCCTAAAGGATATATATTAAGGTGAAGCTGACACTGATAGCAATCCTTTTATATTATGCCGTTGAAGATATAAAATATATATTGATTTTTGCGGAGTGAAATTCTATACGGATTTTGCTCCGTTTTTTATAATCATCCTCATCCGCAATTTATACACGGTAAGTGCGGCACAGCTGTGATCGAGAGGTATCTTACGGCGGTTTGTTTGATTTCTTCGGTTTTGAGTTCTATTTTCGGACAAAGTATCATAACAATAATACATAACATAATTAAAGGCTTTGCCGTATATACGGCAGAGGAAAGGAGCAGGGGATAAATTGGAGAAGCAAAGAATTTCGGAGGTGAAGAAGTATCTTCCGCAAAGAATCAGCGAAATGCTCGGCAGGCTAATTGAAACTGAACCGCCCGATATAGAGGAGGTAAGGCTCAGAACCGATGCGCCGCTGACAGTGGGAATATGGGGAGAAAGCTGTTTTGTTACACCAACGGGAGGGATAACTAATCATGAAAGTGATGCTTATAAGGTTTCATCAGAGGAAGTCAGGACGGCGTTCCGCAACGTCTGTGAAAACTCGGTTTACGCCCACCTTGAAGAAATTCGTCAAGGGTATATTACACTCGGCGGCGGTCACCGTGTCGGGATTTGCGGAAAAGCTGTCTGCGATGGCGGAAAAATAACCACAATATCGGAGGTGAGCTCTTTAAACTTCAGAATTGCGCATCAAATAATAGGGCTTGCCGACGGAATTATGGACAAGATTGTGGAGGGGAGCGAGGTGTACAGTACTTTGATTATCGCCTTGCCGCAGATGGGAAAAACAACTCTTTTGCGTGATATAATAAGGCAGGTGTCCGACCGAGGCTTCAAATGCGGCGTTGCCGATGACCGCGGCGAGCTTGCGGCTTTGTATCGCGGGGTTCCGTCCAATTGTATAGGTGCACAGACGGATGTGATAGACGGAGCACCCAAGGCTGAGGCGATAGAAATGCTGCTTCGGACCATGTCGCCGAAGGTAATAGTCAGTGATGAAATTGCCTCCGAAGCAGACGCTGCTGCGCTCAGAGTGGCGGCGGGAACAGGCGTGCGTATTATAGCCACAACCCACGGCAGGTCGGTGGAGGAGGTAATGCGAAGACGGCTTTTAAGACCGCTTTTTGAGGACAGAATTTTCAGCCGCGCAATTGTTCTTCACCGGGATTTTTCCACACCCGATTCGGTTACATATACTGAGGCGGTGACACTGTGAATGGGATGCTTAAGGCGGTTTCGGCGGTGGTGATTGTCCTGGGCGGCGGATATATCGGCGGTTTGCTTGCATCACGGTACTCGGTGCGAGTGGTGCAGCTTAGGCAGCTTTCCGATGCCATGGAGCAGCTTGGCTTTAACATCGGATTTATGAAAATGCCTGCTGCTACGGCTCTTGCCGAAACCGGAAGGTCGGGGAGGGGTGCAATAAGCAGTATATTGACCTATGCCTCAGAGAAAATCGCATCGGGACGAACACCGTCCGAGGCGTGGGAGGCGGCAATGCATTGGTGCAGCGGTAAGCTTTGCTTAACCGATGAGGACTCTGAGATATTGAGTGTGTTTGCCCGAAGCATGGGTATCGGCGATGTGGAAAGTGAGCTGAGTAATATAAAAGCGGCATCGGCAAGACTTAAGCTTGCGCTTTCAAATGCAGAGGCAGAGAGGGACAGAATGAGCAGACTGACCAGGGGAGCCGGTTATCTCGGCGGAATGCTGGCGGCAGTAATCCTGTTGTAGAGTCTGCCGCGGAGGTAGAAATGGATGGAGTAGATTTAATATTTAAGGTGGCAGCAATCGGTATATTAGTGGCTGTACTGAACGTACTTCTTGTTCGGGCAGGCAGGGAGGATCAAGCGATGATGACAACAATTGCGGGGCTTGTGGTTGTGCTGATGGTGGTCTTGAAGGAAATCAGCGGTTTGTTTGACACGATTAAGTCACTGTTTGGACTGTAGCTATGCTGTTAAAGATAATAGGAATAGGACTGTGCGGAGCAATACTTTCGCTGATGGTAAAGCAGTACCGTCCCGAGCTTGCAATCACAATCCCGATCTTAACGGGCATAGTAATTCTTGCAATATGTGTACCGTATATTTCGGCACTGCTGGATATGTTCGGGAGGATAGCCGATACTGCCGGCGTCAGGTCGGCACATCTTAAAATTGTAATTAAGATAATAGGTATTGCATACATATGTCGATTTGCATCGGACATATGCAAAGACGCCGGCGAAGGCTCCGTGTCCGGGAAAATTGAGCTTGGCGGAAAGCTTTTGATAGTAACGCTGTCAATGCCTATTATATTTGACCTTTTGGATATTATCCTGAGAATACTTAACTTTTAAATCGATATGAGGATGCATATGAGAAAAAGCTTTAAACTGAGTATATTATTCATTTTGCTGCTGCTTCCGTTCAGCTTCATCTGTGCGGCTGCGGAGAATCCCGAAGACGAGAACCGACAACTCCTCAACGAATACACCGAATTTTACGGCGATATATTTGAAAATGGGCTGAATGGGATAGAAAACGGGAACTCCTTTGCGGAGGCGGCTCCCGAACTGAATATACGAAGTCTTATGTCGGCACTGAATAGCGGTGAGCTTGCCGCACAGCCGAGAGATGTGATGAACTACATAATTAAATGTCTGCTCGGAGAGGTATATTCCTCCGCACGGCTTATGGCATTAATTCTTGCATTGTCGGTTTTGAGCTCATATCTCGGCGGTTTCGGCGGCGTCGCACGTGATTCTGTATCGGAATGTGCCTTTTATGTATGCTATATCGTTATTGCAGGGATAGCATCTGCGGCATTTTATGAGGCGGCACAATGCACCTCGTCCGCAGTGGATAATGCCGCATATTTTATGAGGATTGTGGTTCCGGTGATGATTGCGGCACTTTTGACCGGCGGTGCGGTAATTTCCGCCGCTTCGCTTGAGCCGGCACTGCTCACTATTGTAGAGCTTGCCGTATGGGTAATAGACACTGTTTTCGTGCCGGCGGTAATGATATCCGCGGCACTGAATATCGTCAACGGTCTGTCAGACAGATTCAAGACCGATCGAATGGTAAAGCTTGTGAACAGTGCTGTCAAGTGGGGAATGTCAATCATGTTGACGGTATTTGTGAGCCTTGCCGGACTTAAAAGCATTGCTGCCTCAGGTGCAGACGGACTAACCTTGAAGCTCAGCAAGTTTGCGGCGTCAAACCTCATCCCCATGGTAGGAGGAATCCTTTCCGAATCGGTGGAAACGGTGATGAATTGCAGTGCTCTGATAAAAAATACCGTTGGGATAACCGGGATAATATGTCTTGGGATAATCGTTATGCAGCCGCTTTTGAAGCTCGGGGCAGTATTGATACTGTTCAGAGTTACCGCCGCAATTGCGGAGCCGGTATCGGACGCTAAAATAATTGTCTGCGTATCAAGGCTCAGCGATTCGGTAGCGGTACTATTTTCTATGCTTGCGGCTGTTACCGTTATGTTTATAATGGTAGTGACAATTTTGATTAATACAGGAAACAGTGTAATGATGTTCGGCAGGTGACAAAATGATAGAATTTTTAAAAAGCATGACCATGTCTGTTGCCGGTATCATAGTTTTCGGCTCTGTGTGTGAAATGATTCTGCCCGATGGGTCGTTCAAGAAGTATCTGCACCTGGCGATTGGGCTGATGCTTATACTTGCATTTTTATCGCCGCTGTCCGACAGGGAGGGTAAGGCAGATGTTGAAATTCCGAAAATCGAGGCAGAGAGCGTTGAAGACGTGCAAAGCGAGGATGTTTTAAGACTGTACGCGAATAAGCTCGGTAAAAGAGTTGAACGGGAAATTAAGGACAGAACAGGCACCGATACTGAGGTGTCCTGTGTTGTCAGCAGTGAGGAAAAGACCTTCGGTGCAATAGAAAAGCTTGAGATAGTCTGTACATCAGGAATAGAGGATGAGATTTACGCTGTTGCGAGGGAGGTTTTTGACGTACCGCGCGAGAGAGTTGTGATTTACGAAAGCGGCAGGTGATGCACAAAATATGAGTCTTAAAGAAATTCTTGTAAAAGATCAAGGCGATAAGGGAGTGCGAAGAAAGCCTAACCGCATTATCATAATAATTATCGCCGCAGCAGTTTTGCTTCTGGCTTTGCCGAGCTTCTCGGGGGGAGGCGATTCCGACAGACAGGCATCGGATAAACCGATTTACGATACGTCGGAATATGTGACACGGCAGGAGCATAGGCTTGAAGGAATTTTAGAAAAAATAAACGGGGCGGGTGACGTCTCGGTGTTTATAACCGTTTCGGACGGAGGTGAGAAGGTTCCGGCAAAGGATGTAAGCGAAAAGATGTCAAAAGGTAAGGAGAGCTATGAGGAGGAGCGGGAGAGCAATATCGTCACGGGCAGTAAATCCGGGGGTGAGCCGTACATTGTAGAGGAGCGTACGCCGGAGATTTCCGGAGTCCTCGTAGTTGCCAAAGGTGCTTCGTCTGAGGCAGTAAGGGAAGAAATTTACGATGCGATAAAGGCGGTGTACGGGATTGCTCCCCACAGAATAAAAATCGCATATTGAGCGTAAACGTGAAATTATCTTTAGATTTAAGGATTGTATAAGGAGAGGATGGTTTTTAATGAATAAGCAAGGTAATCGCAGCAGTCAAAGGAGCGGATTTCGCTTCCACGGAAAGCAAATTTTACTTTTGGGACTTGTAGCATTGGTAATTTCGGCAGGATACTACCGCTGGACAGTGGAGAGAGCAGAGCTTGGAGCTGCCGTTCCGACAGCGGCTCCGGCAGCCGAGGGGTCCGATCGAAATGAACAAAAAAGTGACAGTGGTAACGAAAATGTCGATAAAAATAAGACCGAAAACGGAAATAACGATAAAAGCGGTGGTGAAGCAAGCGAAAAAAACGAGAGCATGGATAAGCTGAGACGAGACAGGGATTCTGCGCGGAGTAGCTCTGTTGAGGAATGGAGGAGGATTCAGTCGGACGAAAAGAATTCACAGGAGAGTCGCAAGGATGCGGAAAATAAGATCAAGCAGGCAGCAGAGGCATCTGATGCAGAAAAACGTGTGGAAACACAGGTTAAGGCAAAGGGATACGAGGATTGTTATGCCTATATCAGCGAAAACGGCATTTCGGTAACAATCAAGGGTGGAGAAATTGACGGTTCATCGGTTGCATCAATCAAAGATATAGTCGTTACCGAAACACATATACCTGTTAAAAACATAAAAATTAATCAGCAAAGGAATTAACGTCTGACATTCAATACAATGATTTTTAAGACCGTACGGACAAAGGCGATACATATTCTGACGGTCTTTTTTTGAAAAGACAAGAAAAGCTTGATAATATCGGCCGCACGGAGGCTTGTTCCGTGCGGCTTCGCAGCGTGTTTAGTTCCAAAAATCATCGCCCAATGACAATGTGACAAATTCCAAAATTTTTGCCCCTGTATCGTTGCCGTCAAGCTTTGTTGTTATAATGGGGTATCCACTGCTGTTCTTTTTGAGCAGCATTCTTTTCATACCGATTTCAGGCTGATCATAGTCATCAGAATCGGTAACGTAAAGTGCGGTTATTTCGTTGTTGGCATCAAGCTCCACACCCCAAAGGGTTATGATGTGCGTTACGCCGTATGTAGGTGTTCCGTGGATAATGCCTATCGATTGTCCGTCCTTCATATAATAAATAATGTCACGCTTAAATGCCGCATAGTCACCTGCGGACAGCCTCATTGTAAGAATGTTCTTTTCAAATACTCCGTAGAAAAAGCCGCCCCTCGGATCCCAACTGAAGAAATTCGGGGAATTGACCTTTCCGGCAGTGTTTACCTGATAACCGTTTATAAAAAAGTCATCTAACAGATCGGCATTATATGCATAATAGGGGCTTTCAAAATACAGTCTGAAAAGCTCATAAATACCGCTCCTTGACGGGCGAGTATATGAATGTCTAAGCTCATCCAACCGTGCAAGCTTCGCTTGCTCGTCGGCCGTCATTTCATTCTCTGTCAGGCTGCTCAAATATGCATCTATATTATCTGCGTTTTGGTCGAGCCACCAATGCAGCTGATTTGCACTCACCGCAGCATAGCACATATTTGCGTCTGCGCCGTCCTCCTGCGGCAGGCTCTTGTTCGCATCATACCAGCCACTGCCTTTGTCATGACCTGCGTACAAAAATGCATAGCTTGGATCGGTGATGTCAACCTCTTTTTCAAATTCGGATAACAAAGGTGCGTTTATTCCCCTTGTCCATATTACTGCACGGGGGTCGTTATTTTCTGTTTTATATGTAATGACATTCGGGTTTTTAGCTGTCCTCAGCTTAGCCGCAATTTCATCAACCTTTTTCTCAGCCGAAGTGGCAGGGGTCATATCAACTGTTTTCGCTTCCGAAACAGGCTTTATTCCATTGAGATCATCCCAGAGCATTACTTTTACCCTATCTGCGGTATTGGGAATGGTAAAATTTTCTGTTTTATTCTGAAATTTCCGAATTTCAACATTTTCACAGTCGATTCCGTTGTAGACGGACAATATAATATAACAATGCTCCGGTAAAGAGCTCGGCTTTACGGAAGCCACTGCATGATTGCCATATTTTTGTATTTTTACTTCGGCTGACGGAACGGAAGCACTCGTTTGCGAAGCGTCTGTTTCCGCCGACACTGCCGATATGCTTAAAATTGTGATAAAGAGTATGAGCAAAACTATCCTATTCATTTTACACGGCTCCTTATTTGTTATTAATTATATTATACAATAATTCTTTAAAATGTCAATTAGCTCATGTCAGTAATATTGTATATATAAATATTTTTCTTAAAGTTTGAAGACAAAAGTGCAATAAACAGCGTAAATTCAAGGGAAAACGCAAATTCTAATTTGAAATTATCTGCGATTTGATAGAATGATAAATTTTATAATAATTTTTCGTCGCCGCATGCCGCCTATGACATGGCGTATAAAATCCGCGCTATATTACAATTAGGCAGGAAGGCCAAAATGTGGCCATTCCTGCCCATAAAACAAAATGTTTTATCATAGAAAAATCAAATTTACAGAAAAATCTCACACCGCCCAAATTGCCACTGCCTTGCCATGTCCGTATTACTACTGAAGATACGAAAAAACATATGCCATTACTTTTCGGAAAGGTCACAGCGTCTTACTGCCTCTCTTACCTTTAAAACAAAGGTGGGGGAAACGGAAAGCTCGTCAATGCCCATTCTCAGGAAAGTTTCGGTAAGGGTCGTATCGGTTGCAAGCTCACCGCATATGCCTATCCACGCACCGTTATCGTGAGCGTTCTTTGCAGACATTTCGATAAGGCGGAGAATGGCCTCGTGGTGCGTATCAACAAACTGTTCGATAGCGGCGTTTTGTCTGTCACAGGCGAGAGTGTATTGAGTAAGATCGTTTGTACCAACGCTAAAAAAGTCAACCATCGGTGCAAGTTTGTCGCTTATGATAGCAGCAGCCGGAGTTTCAATCATAATGCCAAGTTCCACCTTGTCGGATATCTCAACGCCCTCAGCTTTGAGCTGATTTACAACCTCCTCACAGATCTCAAGTATCTTTTCAAGCTCCGAAACACTTGTTATCATCGGGAACATTATACCGAGATTGCCGTAGGTCGAAGCTCGATATAACGCACGAAGCTGTGTCTTGAATATTTCGGGTCTTGTCAGACAGATGCGTATGGCACGATAACCAAGTGCAGGGTTTTCCTCTTTTGCTAAGTTAAAATAATCTACCTGCTTGTCGGCGCCAATATCAAGAGTGCGGATAATGACTTTCTTGCCGGCCATGCTTTCAAGCACCCTTTTATATGCGGCAAACTGCTGTTCTTCCGATGGATAATCATTGCTTTCAAGATACAGAAATTCGCTTCTGAAAAGTCCTATGCCGCCGGCATCGCTGGCAAGTGCAGCACCGATATTATCAACGCTGCCGATATTTGCATAAATTTTAACTTTAGTTCCGTCAATAGTGATATTTTCCTTACCTTTAAGTTCCTGAAGCAAACGTTTCTTTTCCTCGTCCTCGGCACGTTTTTTTTCAAGGCAGCTTTTAGTTTCCTCGTCCGGATTTATGAATATCTCCCCGGTATAACCGTTAACTGCGGCAAATTCTCCGTTGCTTACAGATTCAAGAAGCTCCTCCCCAACTCCGATTATTGCGGGGATATTCATATTCCTTGCAAGTATTGCAGTGTGCGAATTAGACGAGCCGAATGCAGTTACAAAAGCCAGAACCTTATCCTTATCCAGCTGAACCGTTTCGCTGGGCGCAAGATCGTCAGCGCAGATAATAACCTTTTCGTCAGACATTTCATCTACGCCGTTGTCTTCGGAAAGGCAGCTTATTATACGGTTTGAGATATCCTTTACATCCGCAGAACGAGCCTGCATATACGCATCATCCATGGACGCAAACATTTTTTCAAAGTTATCCGCCGTAACTGCGACAGCGTATTCGGCATTTACAGACTGAGTTTCAATAATGCTTGATATGGAATCGTTGTAATCTTCATCCTCTATCATCATCATATGTATTTCAAAAATCTGCGCATTTGCCTCGCCGATTTCCTTGAGTGCCTTACTGTATATATTCTGAAGCTGTTCGGCAGCCTTTGCTTTTGCAGCCTCAAGTCTTGCCTTTTCGGCTTCTATATTGTCGATGTGAGTTCTCTTAACAGATGCATCTTTCCTTTTGAAAACGGAGATTCGACCGAGTGCTATTGCACCGTAAACTCCTTTTCCTGTTAATGTTGTCATAGTTGAATACCTCCCGTAAAAATCAGGGGCCGCGGATCTGCCGCCGCCCCATTACTTTTATTCACCAAAGCCGTCCTCAAACATCTTTACGAATTCGTCAAGCACAGCCTGCTCATCTCCGCCCGAAACAACAAGTTCTACTTCGGTGCCTTTCTTGATACCTGCCGCCATGATCTGCATAACAGCCTTTGCCTTGATTTCCTTTCCGTTAGCTTTCATGACGACCTCGCTGTCAGGGTGCTCCTTAGCAGCCTTGGCGATCATTCCTGCGGGACGCATATGCATACCCTCTGCGTTTACTACTGTTACTACCTTCGATACCATGTTTTTTCTCTCCTTATCTGAAATACTTATTTATTAACTACCTTTTTCTTGAGCAGAGCCAGCATGAGCATACCGACTACCGATCCGATAACAAGTGCAAGAACATACTGAATGGGATTTCCTACAACGGGGAATACGAAGATTCCGCCATGTGGAGCACGAAGTGTACATTCGAATGCCATCGAAAGACCGCCTGCCGTTGCAGCACCCAGCATACACGCAGGGATAACTCTTGCGGGATCGGCCGCAGCATACGGAATTGCACCCTCTGTGATGAAGCTTAAGCCCATAATGTAGTTTACAGGGCCGTTTTTGCGTTCATCCTCAGTGAACTTGTTCTTAAAGAACGTAGTTGCCAGAGCAATGGCAATCGGAGGAACCATTCCGCCGACCATAACTGCCGCCATTACGTCGAAATTGCCGGAAGTGATAGCAGCTGTACCAAAAACGTACGCCGCTTTATTGAACGGACCGCCCATATCTATGGACATCATCGCTCCGAGTACGCAGCCAAGAAGTATCTTGCTTGAGTTACCCATGTTTGTGAGGAAGTTTGAAAGTCCCTCATTGAGCAGACCCATTATAGGATTTACTGCGCACATCATTATTGCTACTATTCCGAGTCCACCGAGAGGATAGATAAGTACGGGCTTGATGCCGCTAAGTGCTTTTGGCATTTTATCGCAGGCTTTTTCCAGCATGAGCATAAGGAAGCCGCCTATAAAACCTGCAAGCAGAGCACCGAGAAAACCCGAGGGAACATCACCGCCCGGAGCAGCAAAGGTTGCACCGGAAACTGCCATTGCGCCGCCTGCCATACCTACAAGGAATCCCGGTCTGTCGGCAATACTCTTGCCGATATAACCTGAAAGTATGGGAATCATGAAGCTAAATGCATAGCCGCCGATTGTTTTAAACCACGCCGCCGCTGCAAGGTGAGTACCGAAGTCGCCGTCCTGCGGAGCTCCGCTCAGTGAGTCTATCAGGAAAGCCAAGGCGATGAATATACCGCCTGCCACCGTAAACGGCAGCATATTGGAAACACCGTTCATAAGGTGCTTATATAGCTTTCTGCCGAAGCCTTCATCGCCATCTGCCGAAGATGAGCTGCTGTCTGCCGCACCTTCATGGTGATAAACGGGAGCATCGCCCGATACAATGCGGTTTATGAGCTCTTCGGGTATCTTGATTCCGTCCGATACCTTTGTGCGGATAACCTTTTTGCTGTCAAAGCGTGCCATAGCGACGGTCTTGTCTGCTGCTATAATAATACCGTCGCAGTTTGCGATATCCTCATCTGTAAGAATATTCTTTGCACCGCCGGAGCCGTTTGTTTCAACCTTTATTGATATTCCAAGCTTTTTACCTGCCTTTTCCAAAGCCTCTGCCGCCATATACGTATGAGCTATACCCGTAGGGCAGGCTGTTACTGCAAGAATTTTATATCTGCCTTCTGAATTTTCTTCTGATTTTGGCTCGTCCGGATATTTTTCCTTTTCCATATCATCTATTATCCTTAAGAACTCGTCTTTGTCTTTTGCATTAAGCAGTTTTTCACGGAAGCTCTCGTCCATAAGGATAGTCATAAGCCGAGAAAGCACTTCAAGATGAACGTCACCATCATTGGGTGCCGCAATCATAAACAACAGGTTTGAGGGCTCATCATCAAGTGCTTCATAGTCAACGCCGGACGGAACAGTCATCGCAGCAAGCGACGGAGCCTTGACAGCCTCACTTTTGGCGTGAGGTATTGCGATTCCCTCTCCTACGGCAGTGGACCCCTTTTCTTCACGTGCGAGAATGCCCTTTTTATATTCGTCCTTGTTTGCTATATTACCACCTTTTACTTGCAACTCAACAAGCATATCTATGGCTTCGCTTTTTGACTTAGGAGAGCCGCCGAGCATTATGCTCTCCTTTTTCAGTAAATCAACTATTCTCATAACAATCTCCATTCCGCCGCCCTGCATCGGCATAAATAATAATTAAATTTCTCTTATCCGCAGGGCAAGTCATGACAAGAGATTGTTGCGCCCATGTGCGTTTTCGGGGCAAAGCCTCTTAAAATTTCACACGGGCAATTATATTCGCCGGAGGCATAACGCAAAAGGAACTTTTGCGTTTAAATCCGATCAACGCAGAGCTTACGACAGATTGCAATATGCGCAGGGAGCGTTAGCTCCTCAGGGTTTCAGGGGGCGATTAAAACACCAACTGAAATTCTTAACCGAAACCCGTCGCATAAGAGGTGGATGGCATCTGCACTTGGGTTATATCCTCCTTTGTGAATATTCGTCAGAGTGCTTTAAGCAGCTCTGAAATTTTTTCTTTTGTTGCAAGTCCGTCCGAGAAAGCCGTAGCGCCTCCTGCCGCTGTACCAAGCTTCAGTGCGTATTCATAATCCCCCTGCAGCGAACCTGCCGTAAAGCCCGCCACCATTGAGTCGCCTGCACCAACTGAATTTTTCACCTTTCCTTTGCATACGCCGCATCGGTGCATTTTGCCGAACTCATCAATAAGCATAGCACCGTCGCCCGCCATCGAGATAAGCACGTTGACCGCACCCATATCCTGCAATTTCCGTGCATATTTTTCTATATCCGCATCAGATTTAAGCTCCACCCCAAACATATCGCCAAGCTCATGGTTGTTTGGTTTTACAAGAAAAGGCTTATATTGAAGTACATTCAGGAGCAAGTCTTTTGTTGCATCGACCACCGCCTTTATTTTTTTGCCGGAGAGCCTTTGAAGTATCCGCTGATAAATATCCGATGGAAGGGAAGATGGGATGCTTCCCGCAAGGATCAGCGTATCATCATCCTTCAAGCCGTCAAGCTTTTCAAAGAGAGCGGTAATTGCCTTATCATCGATGTCGGGACCCTGACCGTTCAGCTCAGTCTCCTCTGCAGATTTTATCTTTACATTTATACGAGAGTTGCCATGTTCAAGCCGCACAAAGTCTGTATCTATACCCATCCTGTCAAGTCCCTGTTCAATAGCCTCACCCGTAAAGCCTGCCGTAAAGCCCAGTGCTTTTGAATCAATGCCAAGCTCTCTTAACACGATAGAAACGTTAATCCCCTTACCGCCGAAATACATTTCTTCTTTTTCGGAGCGATTTGTTGCGCCGAGCTTCATTTCACCCGTGTGTACAACATAGTCGATCGCGGGGTTAAAGGTTACTGTATAGACCACGTCACATCACCTCCTTTATTTTAGCTTTTGAATGATATTTTTTATACTGAAGCTTATCTGTTATTATCTTCACCCGCCCAAGCTGCGTAAATGTTACTGACGCAATTTGCTCGAATTTGGAATGATCTGCAAGAATATATACCGTTTGGCTGTTTTGTATAACTGAAGCTTTTACGCTTGCCTCGTTGCGGTCGGGAGTTGTAATACCGGCCGAAACAGAAATTCCGTTTGTACCGATAAAGCTTTTGGAAAAGTTGTAGCTTTGCAGGCTGCTGACACATTCCGCACCGACTATCGCCTCGGTTGTAATCTTAATCTCGCCTGCAGGAATAAACACCTTAAACCCTCTCTGAGCGAGCTTTTTGGCATGAACAAATGCGTTTGTCACATAGGTCACATTCCTGTCGGGAAGAAATTCTATCATCTTTTCGGTGGTTGTTCCCGCATCAATAAAGACAAAATCGCCATCATCCACCAGCGAAGCGGCGTACTTTGCAATTGCGGCCTTTTCTTCAGTAAATAGCTTGGATTTTAATTCCATATCGCGTTCTATTAAATTAAGCGAAAGATCATCTGTCGAGATTGCGCCTCCGTGCACCTTTTTTATCAGTCCTCTTTCGTCGAGGACCGTCAAATCACGACGTACGGTGGACTCGGATGCACCAAGCAGATCGTAAAGATCTGTAAGCTTGACGCTGTAATTTTTCTTTATCTGGTCTAATATTATGGTGTATCTTTCCTCAGCAAACATTTTATTACCTTCTTTGGGACACATTTTTGATTGATTTCGATTGTTTACGGTATAATTATAACATAAAAAACAGAAAAATCAACAGTTTTCAGTCAAAAACATTCATAAAATAGAAACTTTGTACAATTGCACAGTTCTGCTCATTTATGTTTGTACATTATTACAATAAATAATACGCACTCAAAAGAATGTGCAAAATAAAATTTGTTTGACAAGCCTGCGGAGCAGGCTTTACGGAGTATCAGTGTACCGAAATAAAATATTGCTGCGCGAGGCACTGCCAAAGGAGAAACCGCCATGAATAATAAAGATTTTAACACGATACTTATGTTGCATTCGCTCTCATCACAGGTCAGTTATTACAATAACCGCATACAATCGCATGACGGTTGGGAATATATCGACGTTGATGCGAACTGTGCGCTCAAAACTTTTCTTTTGCATAAATGATGCTTACTTGACAAAAAATGGAGTAGGATGCGCCCCCAAAAGTTAGACTTTTGGGGGCGCATCAATACAATGTGCTTTTATAAAAATTATTTTTTTGAGGTACATATACGAACAACAACCAAAAAACTTGTTTTCTGTTAGTCAAATTGCCAAGTCAATAGGTATTACAAGAAAAATTTTATTGAACTACGAAACAAAGGACTGATTCAGCCGGATATAACAACGCAAACAAAATCCCCCAAGAATCGCTTCCAGGGGGATAAAATGTTTTTGTAGTTTACTTATTAGCTTCTATAAATCTGTGAAGTATCGCTGCTGCTTCTGCTCTTGTGGCGTTGTCTTTCGGATTTAATTCAGTTTCCGTTCTGCCTTTCAATAGCCCGCTGCCCATCGCATATTGAACGGAGGGGACTGCGTACTCG
>CACXES010000011.1 GCA_902766745.1 uncultured Ruminococcus sp. | reverse complement strand
ATAAAAAATACACCTACCGATTTATCATCAATAGATGTATTAGTTTTCTTCATCAAAGCCTAAATCAACTTTGGTGAATTCCTGATAAGCTAAGCCTATCTTCGTTATTCGTTTTTGAACTCCGCTATGGTTTTTGTAACCAAGCTCATCTGCAATTTCTTCTTGCGTATATCCCTCCAATCTCATTTTAAGTATTTTTCTGTCTTTTTCTGATAAGCTATCCATAAATTGTTTTATCATCACCTCCGATATTACATCATCCTCTGTGCTTTGGTTTGGATCTTCAGGATTCCAACCTTGTCCGTTGTGGTTCTTTTTGTATTCATCCATATATCCGTCTAACGAAATTTGTGGATGCTTTGTTCTGTTGTGATACCATTTACGGAAAAAGTCGGTTTTCTGATTACTGTCACAACAATTGTAGTCTTCGAAACAGCGATATTCTTTTGCAACATCCAATATTGCTTTCATATTATATTGCTCCATAACCTTTGGAACAACATTGTTAAGCGCAAGGTCTAATTTATCTAGTGAAATATATGGGCAAGTATAGTTTGGCATCATTTTACACCATTGATATAAAAGCTTAGCTGAAACAAGTCCGTTGTAATCCATAAAGCCTTTTATCCAAACAGCTATACTGTGTGAGAATATCCATGCAGGTTCATATCCGGAATATACATAACTGCTTTTCCCGCGATCCATAAAAGTCCACACCATATATTCTGTAACATCAGAAATGAAATCGAGAAACAAATCGCTTTCGATTTTTGCTTTAATGTCTTTGTAATTGAATAGGGCGTATGGTTCACGGGGGATATCTAAAAAACTTTTACCAAAATATTCAACCACTTCTTTTGGTATCATATAGAAGAATGGAATATATTCGCTGTTTCTGTAATGAGCGATTGTTCCGTCTTTACGCTGCACAGAAATACCGGGCAAGGTAACTTTCATTTCATTTTCAAACATTTTAACACCTCCTTTTTAAGAATTTAATAACCTTTGCAATATATAAGACATAAGTAAATATAAAATGTTCCTAATTTCTAAAAATATTTTATCATATTTAAAAATACTCGTCAATAGGTGCATATTTTTAACAACGAATAAAGCCTTTAGTGCAAACAACACATAAAGGCTTTACTTGCGAATAACTTATTATTTATTAAATAACTCTATCAATTCTTCTATTGCTTCAAATGGAATAAAGCAATCCTGGTTATTATGAGCATATATACTTTCGCCTGATGCATAAGCAATATCAATCTTTGCACCGTACATATCGGGAAGTCCGCTTACCTTGCTGATATAGCCATTATATTGGGCAAAATTGTATTTTGATACAAGTTCCTGAAGGCTTGTCATAAATGATATATCCGCTGTAAAATCGCCTTCTTCTCCGGCACCTACTCTGTCACGCCATTTGATTTTAGATTTAACTGCTCCATCTTCTAAAACGGCACTCAGCTTATAATTTCTTCCGACAAGCTCGCTTTCTTCTTCTACAACAATGTTATAAAGCGAAACCTCAAATTCAAAGCTGATTATCTCTGTTGAATCTACGACCTTCGGCGAATTCTCTCCGCTGTTATATGTTTTAACACCACCGTCGATATCGTCCGTATTACGTCGGGACAATCCACATCCGCAAAATCCCATTGTCATAAGCAAGATAATACTTGTTATAATTCGTGACATATTATCACCTCGCATTTACTCGGCATTGATAAATCTATACAAGAATGTAACAACCTGACCTCTTGTGCACGAGTCATCGGGACTGAAGGTGTTAGCGCTTGTTCCGCCGGTTATTCCGTTCTCCACCGCCCAAAGTACTGCATCGTAATAATAGCTGTCAGCTTTTACATCGGTAAACGGATTGCTAATTACGCTTGCCTTTTGCTGACCTGCTGTTCTCCACAAGAATGTAACAACTTGCGCTCTTGTGCAGCTTTCATCAGGAGAGAATGTAGTATTACTTGTACCGCCGGTTATTTTACTGCCGTATGCCCATTTTACAGGTTTGTAGAAATAGTCGCTTGTTTTTACATCTGCAAACGGCAAAGTTATTGCTGCAGGCTCAGGTGATGCAATCATTCTGTGTAGGAAAGTAACCACCTGTGCTCTTGAACAATTTGCATCCGGTGAGAATGTGTTTGCACTTGTTCCGCCCGTGATACCATTTTCTGCCGCCCACAAAACAGCATCATAGTAATACTGCCCCTTTATCACATCAACAAAAGGATTGGATTTTGTATCCTGCGGTTTTTCTGCTTCAGTTGGTTTTTCGGCAGGTTTTTCTGTTTCCGCAGGTTTTTCGGTTTGAGTCGGTTTTTCTGTTTCGGTAGGTTTCTCGATTTCTGTTGGTTTTTCAGGTTCCTTTTCCGGTTCTTTTTCGGTTGGTTTTTCGGGTTCGGTTTGTGTTTCTGATTTCTTCTCGCCGAGCATACCAAAGTTGTAGACCAATGTAACTTCATTCTCTTTTACATCGATAATTCTGTCAGGTTCCGTCCCATCCACGTATGCTTTGATTCCGTCCAATTTCATTTTATAATTTGTTGTAACTCTGATATGAGCTTCATACTCATTACCTTCCTCAAAAACAGATTCCTCAACAGCAAGGTCTTTTCCGGCAGTTACGTTTTTCCAACAAACTCCCCATTTTTCAACTTCTGTAGATGACATCACAGGATAATAGTATTCACTAAACCATACCGTAATATAATCCGGAGTGGCTCCTGCTTTAGGTTTTTCAAGATCATAGAGATAGATAGATTGCACTATATCATTAACGAGTTCATCATCGCGCAGGGTGAGCGGAAGATTCTCGCTATTCTTTTTAAGCGGACCATAACAGCTTTTAACAAAACCTGTTCTCCACACATTGGAGAAATAGCCTGAGTCGCTTGGCGTGTGTCCGTTTATGGTAATTTTGCTTTGGTCAAAATTACCATTTTCATCTTTGGTAAAATCATATCCGTCTTTTGCCTGCATACGGAAATAAATTTCGTAATAGTGTCCTTCTTCAAATGTATCGTATGCTTCAAGATGTTCTCTCGTACTCTTATCAAAATAGGAAAGTTCAGTTACCTCCCAATCCACATTGCCATTTTCCGCATAGCCTTTAAAAAACGGAGCAGAGCCAACTTCCGGTTCGACAATGTTGAAATTTACTTCACCAACCTCACCAATACAGTCGTATGATACATAATATCCACGTCTTTCTTCACCAAAACCACTCATTACCGTAGGATTTCTTCCATTGATGGTGACTTCATAGTTTTCGTAGAACTCATCCAACTTATATCCGTCTTCAGGTTCAATAAACACACTCAAGCCATATTCATGACCCACAGTAAAGGTTTCTCCTTCAAGCATATTGTGATTTGTCGTGTTATCGTCCCATTCTATGCCGTTTATTGCATTTTTATATACATCCATCAGGTCTGGAATTCGTTCCATCAGCTTTACGCCTTCGCCTGTAATCTTTGCGTTATAGGAAACCTTTTCGCCGGGTTTTGGTCTTGCAATTTCGATTGTTACCTGACCTACCGGCTTTGCTTGCGCAACCTCCAGGAATGTATATGAAGCAACAACCATTGCCCATCTCTGATACTCAAAAGCTTTTCCGGCTTTTGCAGTTTTGCCGTTTATGGATGCCTTAACGTCTGTTGTTGTGGCAGTAGAGGCAAACTCATATCCGTTATTCGGTTCAAGCCACACACTTACTGTATAACTATGACCTGCCTTAAAAGTATCGCCTGCTTCCAGGAATCTTTCGTCGGTTTCGTCATACCATTCAGGCTCTTTGAAAATCGTATATGTAGCATTCGAAGGCAGGCTTGCAAAGCGGTCATAAGGTGCACCATCAACCGGCTCGTCAATACCAAGTACGACAACCGACTGTATAATATCTGATGCAAAAACGATCGTCGGTATTAAACTTAATATCAATGCAAGGCTAAGTAATACGCATAAAAGCTTTTTCATAATCCTATCTCCTTATTTGGCATCATTTTCATCAAATATATCGCCACATTCAGGACAGAATTTTGGCGGATTCTGAGGATCTTCAGGAGTCCAGCCGCATTTGTCGCATCTGTATAAAGGAGCTCCTTCAGGCTTCTTACTTCCGCAGTTTTGACAGAATTTACCCTGATTTACTGTGCCGCAAGAACAGGTCCAGCCGGATGGTGCAGGCTGTGGTTTTCCGCAGTTCTGGCAGAAATTGCCAGTGTTTTCTGTTCCACATTCGCATTTCCAACCGCCTGCGCCTACATTAACCTGCTGATTCTGCATTGTAGGCTGATTATTTTCAGCACCCTGCATGAAGTTTGCCATTGTGCCCATCACATTTCCTGCCATACCCATTCCCATAAAGCCTGCCATAGCGCCGTTTTCATTTGCGGCAGCAGTATTCATAGCCTGAGCCGTTGCACCTGCCATATGACCACGGAGCATATTGGCATCTCTGCCCATAGCAGCACTTCTCTGGTACTCGGTAATTCTTGCTTCATCTTCTTCTGTTGCATTAACGGAAGATACGCCGAACTCAACAATCTCAACGCCTCGTCTGTCGCGCCACTTAGAAGATAAAAGCTCGTTAAGCTCGTCTGCAAGCTGCATTGTATATGCAGGGATTGCGCCGTAGTAAATGTTGTTCTGCGAAATCTTGAACATTGCAGGTTGAAGTGCGGTTAAAAGCTCTGACTTTAACTGTCCGTCAATTTCATCTCTTGTAAATGCGTTTTCTACATTCGCACATACATTGGTATAGAAAAGCATGGGGTTTGTAATTCTGTAAGAATATTCGCCGTGACAGCGGATTTTAATATCAAGTGGGAAGCCAATAGCCTGATCCATAATTCTGAATGGAATAGGAGAAGGAGTGCCGTACTTGTTTCCCATAATTTCCTTTGTATTAAAATAGTAAACTCTCTGGTCTTTTGCAGGTTCGCCGCCAAAGGTGAAACGCTTGCCAACCTCAGCAAAGCTCTTTTTGATATTTTCACCAAGTCCGCCATAGAAAAGGCTTGGCTCTGTGCCTGTGTCATATACAAATTCGCCCGGCTCTGCACAAAGCTCAACAACCTTGCCCGATTCTACAATCATCATACATTGTCCGTCATTGACGTTTATGATTGAGCCGTTTGAGATGATATTGTCGGTTCCTTTTTTGTTGGAGGAGCGACCACCTGCTTTTTTCTCACCTTTTACAACAAGTGTGTCGCTATCCATGCTCTCACAGTAAAAATAATCTCTCCAAGAGTCTGCTAGTACTCCGCCAAGTGCTCCAATTCCTGCTTTTAATAATCCCATAATTTATTCTCCTTCCTGAACATATAAATTTTCATCCATTACT
>CACXES010000010.1 GCA_902766745.1 uncultured Ruminococcus sp. | reverse complement strand
TAACAGCCAGTTAGGATGTTTCCCTCTTGTTGCTAAAGCTGTAAGATAGATAAGTATCGGTCTGACCTATTACTCCTTGGACCATTGTAATTCTGAATGGAACACCTGCAAGGCGTTTATGTGTACCTGCACCGATTTTTACACCCTCAATATCGCCACGCTTAATCTGGTTGTAGACAGAGTGGGATTTGTCGGTCAAATCCACGATTTTTTCATCTTCCGTGATAGAAAAGTCGATTGTTTTTGCACCATCTGTTAAGTAGCCCTCTGGTGCTTTATTTTCTTCTAATCTGTATTTTCCGTAAGGGAGCAAGTCAGCAGAAGTAGAAGCGATTCCGTCAATGCCTGTCTGAATCTTCTTGACAGTTTCATTCTTGTTATATAATTTCCCCTCAACCAGTACAGGAAACCGCCATATCATCAATCATAAGCACCACCTCATTTCCTACTCTGGCAGTTCAAAGATACCGTGTTCTGTTACTAAAAATTTCCCGTGTTCCTGCAAGTGAGAAGCGTAGGCTTCAAAATCAAAGTAATATTCTTGACAGTTCTCGGATAAATGCTTAAATGTCGGGTCATTCATCAGCTTTTGCCTTGCAACATCTATCATGCTTTTGCAGTCGGGATAAACTGTAATCATGTTTCTGCAAATATAAAGTGCTTCTAAATTTTCATACACCGTAAGAAGTGCTGTATATTCTTCCTGCATATCGGCTGGTAGCTGACGGTACATAAAATCTAGTTCGTTGAGCTGGTACACGCTCGTATGTTCGTGGACTTCATCAGCAAAGGGCAGTACCTTTTCGATAATGCGGTAATCTTGACTTTCTGCACCGACACCTAACTTTTCTTCAAACTCGGCAACATCTATCGGCAGGTCGAACCAGTATGATGTTATTTCTTCGCCAGTTGTTCCTTTCGTTTCCACCAGCACCCTTGTTTCCTGCATTGTTCCTCACGTCCTTTCTGTTGTTTCATCACATCTTTTAAGGCCTGGTAGGACATGCCAAACACATAGACAGAAAAATCTTCCAGTTGCTTTTTTGGATAATCGGCAAGGTTCAGCCATTTCATTTCCTGCCATACCTTACGCTTGTAAGAGGGCAGGTCAGAAAGATATTCACAGCCGACTTTGGCCTGCATATCCTTAAAAATATCGTTCATGTAATCACTCCAATCTGAAATTTTGGTAAGAAAAAAGCAGTCAATCCTAAGACTAACTGCTTTGTGTATAGGTGTATAAAATTATCATATTTTCCTAATGATTTATAACTGTTTATCAAAATACATAATTGCAATCAATTCAAGCAAATTACGCAAACCAATAAAAAGTTCTCCAAAAAGAATTACTCGGTCAAGTGTAAACATAATTTGAATATCTATAAATAATGGTACTGATGTTGCAATCGCTAATAATACAATCAATGTCCAATTTGCTATATTAGCAGACTGATTTGCTTTTAGCTGTATCGTCAACCAGCGTTCATCACCCTTATATTCAACTTGCTTTTTTGCTTTCAATATATAAAGCCACAACGTTGCTCCTAATGCTAAAACAAGAAAAATCAAGATAATAATTTGCTCATTCATACTATTTGTCCTCCCTATGCTCGAAAACTTCATCAATAGAAACACCAAATACTTCTGCAATTTTAAATGCCAATTCTAATGACGGAGTATATTTATATTTTTCTATTGATATAACTGCTTGTCGTGAAATTCCAACTTTTTCAGCTAAATCTGCTTGTGTCCAGTCCCTTTCAGCACGTAAAACTTTAATTCTGTTCCATATCAAAGTTATCGCTCCTCTCCAAAATATAATGTACTGATTACTTTTATTGTAATGTACTCATTACATTTTGTCAACATAAGAATACATATAGAATTATGATTTAAAGCAAATTTTCAATTTTTATTTTTTTAATTTCTGTTCTAACATTCATAATTGATAATACAATATAAATCCTATGCACCGATAATCTTATTGAATAGCTCTAACAGTACATCTTTCACACCGCCAGCGTTGAATACCAAGCCGACAGCAATTAAGGCAACTACCAAGAAGCCGATAAGTTTGGAAAACTCACGCTTGAAACCTAAGTAGATACCGATAACCGCAATCGCCATAAGCACTAAGCTCTGTGTATTGCTTAAAAACCAAGTGTATAAATTTTGTCCGAAATTCATTTAATTGTCCTCACTTTCTTTTAATTGTTTCATTTCACAGTCAGCTTCTTTGCCGACATTCAAAATACACATCAAGACTACGCCGATACCCATTCCCATAGATACCAGCAGGAAGTCTTTTAATAATACCCACATTTTTTATCACTCCTAACTTTCCACCAAATCTTTTGCAGGGGGCGTCTGCTGTTTGATTATCATTTCATGCTTTTCTGTGAGCTTTGCCTGCTGTTCGATTGTTTCCATGTAGTCTGTACCGTTTCCTTTATCAATCTTTTTCAGCATTTTCAAGGTCGGTGCTACCTGCCGTTGTACCCACCGCAATGTACGGTCTAAGGTGTAAGGCTCTGGCTTTGTCGTCAGCTTCAAGCTCTGTCTGTTATCGCCAATAAACCAAGCCCAGCGGTCATTGAGTTTCCAGTCATTTTTTCGCTTGTCTGGTTCTTCATCAACAAACCGCACATACTGATTGATGATAGAAAAGGCGGTCTGCTCTGCGTCATAATAGGTCAGCAAATCTCGTACTGCATAATAGGCACGTTCATTCCGAAGCCGTATCTCAAAACGGTTGATAATGTCCGCTTCTTCCAAAGGTGTCCCTAACTTGACATACTGTTCATAGTCCTTTTCGTAGATACAGAAATACACATCTGATTTCAATGAACCAAGATAAAGGGTACGACCCATATATTCTCTGTCGTCCTCTCTGTGCTTGATAAGCTCGCCCGACTGATAAAATTTGTAGCTTCTGGACTTTCCGATATATTCCCGTTTCCTGCATTTTTCCGCAAGCTCTGGAATATCCAAAATGCCCGTATGGTCGTTGATAGCAAGGTCGATACGCTTCATCACGCCACCGTCTACGAGTGCGTCCATGAGAAAGTCATACCAGCTTCTTTGCTGTGCCAGCAGGTAACTTTCAAACTGCCTGCACCCCCGACCCTTTAACTCTAAAAGGACACCTTTTTCTTCGTCAGCCGACGTATAGATAAAGATGTCCCCTAATGAATAATGCTCCGTATAACTGTAATGTCCGTAATCTTCATGGAGCATATAATTGATATTCAGCTTTAATATATCTTTGATGATGTGCTGTATATCCAGCGTGGGAAAACGAATTTTCACATAATCAAACAGCATGGTAAGCGGTGCTTCTGGATTGAACCTTGCCAGTTCCTTATGCAGAGTATGACTTGTTTGTTTCTTACTACATAAATCAGATTTTCAACGTCCGGTGGCATGATTTCAACTATTTGTGTTTCCACTGGTTCCATTTCTCTTACTTTCTGATCCGCCATTCCATCTCCTCTATAACTTGAAATGCCAAACTGGCATTTCAAGTTACTTTACCGCACAATCATTTCTTATGAGTTCCCAAAATCCATGTTCCCATTTTACCCTATTTTTCTCATTCTGCCTACTGCTATTTTTCATACAATAATGAGGTCGCAATCCACAACCTCATCACCTTCATTTAAACATAAATCAATTCCTTGAGAATAATCTCTTCTGCAATTGCTTTGTGTTGATTAGCAGCTCTTACCCAGGCAATCTGATCTTTCTCTTTATCCGGCAATGGTTCTTTTTCTTCTAACTGTTTCAGTATTACCTCTTCCCGTTCTCTGGCTGCCTTGTCCACTTCCAGAAGATGCTCTCCAATGGTATCCTGTAAAAGCATCACCTGATAGGTTGAATTTCGATAGTTTTTCAGATAATCTCTGCGAAGAAAACCATACTTGCCAAGTTGCTCCATCTGCTCACCGGATTTATAGGTGAGATTCGGGATCAGATAT
>CACXES010000009.1 GCA_902766745.1 uncultured Ruminococcus sp. | reverse complement strand
TCCGAAATAATTTTATTGAATAATTGCCCTGCGCCCTCGTCGCCACTTGCTCCGCTTGCTTGATGCTCGTTTATTCGCATCGTCGCATGCTCCGCTGTGTCTCCTCTTCCCACCTGTGCCCTTTAGGGTAAAAAACATCGGGTACAACCCTCTGTTTTTCAGGATCCCTACTGCCCAACTGCAACGAAAAAATTATTTCGGATTTTTTGGAAGTTTATCCGCAATATTGCGTTTTCACATTTTACAATAGACTAATATTATACAAATTATGATCTGACAATGTCCACAGCCGTGACCGCAGGCATTGTCGGATTTTTTATTTACAGAATATCAACCTTATATTGTCCGAAGCCCCTTGTTGTCATTTTCCCGAAATGTATCTCTTGCCCAAGGATAATATAAGGTATGTATCGGGTCAAATTTCCGTAAAAATCGATAGTGCCGATCGACGCTTCATATTCCTTATTTTTTTGCTTTACTATAACCGGTTTTAAGTCACATACTGTATTTATCTTATTCTTATGAACGGCAAAGCTATACGGCAAAACAAACTCATTATCACCATACACATCTGTTATCGCCGAAATTCGGTCAAACAGCCTGTCCATAAATTCGTAAAACGTTATATTTTCGCAGTTTTGGTTTGAATAGATAAACGGCGTCAAAAACTCTATGTGTATATGGTCGGCTTCGTTTTGCGTATTGCTATCCGTCCATTCGGCATATATATGATCATATTCAGTGTCAAAATCATCGGCACTTTTGAGCACTGCATCGGAAAACTCATCACGCACCGACACAAGCTCAACCGGCAAATTCCTCTCGCCGAAGTTATGCTCCGCCGCATATTTTACCGCTTCAATGAAGTTACCGCAGTAATATATCGCATCGCCAATCAGGGTGACTCCGAAACACAGCTTATCGCCGCTTATATAAATTCTTTTTGTTCTCCCTATGTCTATAGTAAACGGATTCGGCACAGTGGGCAAATATTCGGTGGTGTATTTGCTTTTGAAAACATTTGAGTACACACATTCGTCCCGATTATCGCAAGAATCGCATTTAGGGTCATGCTTATCGCAATATATCTGCACCAGGGCATTCCCTATCGCCCCGCGGAGAGTATTCCCCACAAATCGGGGGAGAGTGAACTCCCCCGTTGCCTTAAGCGTAAATTCAAGCTTAACTATTTTAAGACTGTTCATATTATCCGTTTCTCACTTTTTTTTAAACATATTTACACCGCCGCCTTTACCAAATTTTTTGGGTCGGGTTTTGCTGTGTTTAGGTGTATATTCGTTCATTGAGTTATTAAATTTGTTTCTGCTTTCATATTTAGAAAGTTTTTTATCTTTTGTAATTTCAGGCAATACCTGAATAATATGAATTTTTTTCGCATCTCCGAGGTTGCCGCGATTTTTTGCAAACCATTCATAGATATTCCCATCTATATTGGGGTATTCAACGCAGTTCTTCTCTTCATTAGACATAGGTGACATATACGCAAGTATATTTTTTGCGGCATCGGAGTTTTTGATTTCATCCGATATATCAAGTGGTTCGTTTTCGAGTGAATATGATATTGAACCATCACTTTCCTTTGTGTATTTTTTTATCTTAACTGCGTCTATGTTCAGCACTACCTGTCCCATACCGATGGGCTTTCCGTTCCCGATTTTATGTATTGCATCGTCTGTCGGCTTTATGCAGAACAGCAGCTGCTCAAGCTCTTTACCTTTTAGCTTGTCGAAGAATATTTTAAACTTAAATCTTCCTCTATCCAGAGGAGTTACCGTTGTGTTCATGATTCCTTTGTCACGTATTCCGCCGACAAATTTACCGTTCCAGTATACCTTCCGTCCTGCAAGCCTCGGACTATAAGCTTTTCTTCTGCCGTTTTGCAAATAATAATCATAATTCCAGATTCCGTCATAACCGTTATCGCTTACGGTAAGATCGTCGGGGGGCTTAAGATAAAACTCGGTAGAAGAAATTCTCGGTGTTGCCAATATAGGCAGGTTCGTTGTTTGGTAATATCCTATATTCTCAGCTTTATATGTATCGGTAAATCTCAGCTTTCCCTTGGATGCACCGTTTTCACCTATCATTCCGAACATACGGCACGCAGGACAGAGCTTGGTATTATTATCACATGGCTGATGCTCATCATTATTTTCAAGGATTTTATCAATTGTATTTCCGAAAAATTCCTTGGAAATTGATGACGGCGCAAGATATACTATTTTATTTGAAAAATTATTCTTTACGCTGTGGGCATCAACATATACAAACATCGGCTTTTTGTGCCTATATCTTTCACGATATTGCTTATAAACCTCAGCATTTTTATTCATGTCGGAGTTGGTATAGCTTCCGTTACCGTCATAATCCTTGTGATTTTTATCTAAGCCTATTATATGCTGAAACCGTATAAGAGAATCATCGCTTAATGTATAGCCTGTTTTTCCTGTCAAATTCTTATTGGTATATACAACAAAATGATTTGATGTTGGGATTTTTCTTCTGGAGCCGTCTTCGTTAACCGTACGCGAATTTAGCATTTGAGTTGTTGAATGAACATAAAACTGTCCGTTACAGGTAAATTCACACTTCTTGTTGTTAGCATTATAATCCAATATATAGCCGTTTTCGTTAACAATATCCTGCGATATGCTATATTGCTTTTTAAGCTTTTCTTTGTCTTCCATGTCACTCTTTTTTTCAAAAGTTATGCCGTTTTTTCCCTTAAAGAAAAACCCTTTGAAAAAATCTTTGTTGTATTTTATATCAGTGTAAATCTGCCATGATTTTCCGTCATACACCATTATTGCGGGAACCTTCGGCTCGTTGGTGCGTTTATATGGCAGGTTATTTTCGTCTATATGCAAAAAGCAGGAGTTTGTAAGCTGCTCATATACGTTTCGCAGCATACCTCTGATTTCGCTGCCCGGGATAACAGGCACGTCGGGGTGGCGGAGCGTGTCCGTTAAAACTTCTTCGCCTTCAAGATTGGTATATGAATAAAACACCTTTTCCTTGTGCTGTTTTTCTCCGCCATATACTTTCGTGGTGTTCGGAATGAATGTCGGTGACTTTATCTCAAGTGAACACTCAATATATCCGCTCTTGCCACCTTTCTCCTTTGGCATCCGCTTCGGTGCCTTTTTTTCAATCGGAACAAAGGTGTATGGATTAATAAACTTTTCAGGCATTATCTTCTACCCCCTTTTCGTTCACAACGCCTATTCCGGCAATCCTGAAATCATAAAATTCAAATCTGTCATTTTTCAAGTAGCTGCGAATTTTCAGATAAGCATTCTTGTCTTTGCCCTCATCGGCATTGATCGGCACATTAAGCTTTATTCCTCTGTCGCTTGCAAGAGTTGTATAACCGCCCTCGCTGCGTTTCACATTGCCCCACAAAAGCTGATTCTCATCGTAATATCTCTCCGGCTCGCCGCTGCCGTCCTTTCTGATTCTGCCGCATATTTTGCCGCCGTTATTCACAACGTGCAGTTCTGAATCGTTGTTAAAGGCGCGAAGCTCGGTAAAATTATCAAGATTATCCACATCGGAGGTGTACAGGAACTGAACCTTGTCGGTTTTCCATATAAGCACATACTCAAACCCCTTTATGTCCTCTGCCAGGGCTTGCATATCCGAAAACTCATATTTAGTTACTTCTGTGTTGATTTTATCAATTTCATTCATTATCAGCACCCCCGATTTCTTCAAATATTCCGCCGCCGACAGAACCCATGCTTCCTATGTTTACAAATCCGTCTTTTATCTCACTGACAAACAATTCGAGAAGATTTTTTACCTTTTTGGTCAAAGCCTCGGGCAGCGTTTGAGAAATGGTAACGCAAAGCTCCGTTGTTCCGCCGAATACCGGTCGGTTTGTAAAAAGCTTTTTATCGCACGTTCCGCCCGTAAAGCGGTCAATCGCGTTTCGCGTGATGCACATCATCTCGCCTCCTTCAAGCACGCTTTCGTTAAATATGATTTTTGACGCCTGCTCTGTCGAACCGAATACCTCGCTCATAAATTCGGCCTTCTCTGCATCATCCGTCTCCGTCAATACATTATAGCAATAATGTCTGAATATGCCGCACCAAACCGTGCCGGGTATTATCGGCTTTCCGGATTGGTTTGTAAGCTGTGCTGCGTTGACAAGCTTATTATCATGGGTGTCCAATGTTGAATTATCCGCAATCATCATAAACGATTTAAGCTTTAGCTCATAGCTGAACCTGTTATCTGCACTGCGGCTGACTGCTTTCGCATCATAAGCATCGGACATATTGTTCCAGTCAAAGCCTATAAGGTCATTAATATTGCACACCTCATCGAGCATACAATTTTCAAGATGAACCCTTCCGAAGCCCCGGTTAGACTTGAACCCTATCCGAATCATACCACTGTTAAATCCGCTCACAATTTCATCAATATACGCTCTGCCGTCTGCGTCTTGATCATCGTTAATCTCTATTCTCAGGCCGAACCTGCTTTCCTCGCCGACAACCTCATAATTGAACAGAGCACCGTCATCTGCCGTCCCCGACTCTAAATTAATTGCCACTCCGTCACGCTGACCTATTCCGTTGAAATGAGTGTTAAATGCCTCGTAAAATATTATTCGACTTTCCTCGACAGCATTTTTACCGTTTTTAGCTGAGCCGAAGAGCTTATCTGTGTCTTTGCCGCTGTCTTCAAGGTAATGGCGGCAAACGCCCGCAAGCGTCGTTCCGGGAATAAACGGAAGACCGTCACTTCCGACAAGCACATCATTATCGGTGTACTCACTTTCGCCGCAGCCGACAGCTATCGGAGAATCACACACAATATCCGCCTTAAAAAACAATCTATTCAACCTATTCAACCTTGTCACCCCCGTTTCTGCCGTCCTGATATGCTTCCTTGTACCTTCCTATAAACGTTTTCAGGAACAGGTTAAAAGCCTCGTCCTCACCTATGGTATCGTTATACTTCTCATATATTTCAGCGAAGTTTTCGCTTATTCTTTTAGCAAGCCTTTTCAGATCATCATTTTTATTAAAGGCTACAAGGCTCGCATTATACACCTGCAAGATACTTTCTGTTTCGCTTCTGTTCAAGCCGGTATACAGGTTGAGTATCCTCATCGCCGCCGAATTGGACAGCGTATCACCGAAATTCTCGTATGCTTTGTTTGCCTTATCCAAGGCGTCAAGCTTAATGGCGGCAACTGCACGATTTTTCTCTATCTTTAAAGCCAGACCTTTGGCAGAGGGATTAAATTCATCAATTGAATTACAGCTGTCACAGCTTTCCTCGACATTCATTTCAGCTGCCTCCGGTTTTCTGAATAATATCTCTCCGCAGCCCTCCGAATTATGTAAGCCGATAAACTGTAGCTTATCTATATCGTATTTTCCGCAGCCTTTCAGCACAACGGTGGTTCCCTTTGTAAACGCTTCGTACTGCGGCTTGGGCATACCCCATTTGCTGTTGTAGCCGCCGGTCACTGTCGTCTTTGAATATATATCATAGTCTTTAAAATTCACAAGCTTCTTCAGCTCGTCCGCAAGCGCAGCCGCAGCTGCGGAATTGCTTCCGTATTCATCGCAAATTATTGTATTCGATAAGAGCTCGACTATCAGATCTCCCTCCCCTGATACCTTAGGAATATCACACGGATTAACTGTCATAAGACATCTTCCGTACTGAGCGGTCGATGATGCTCCGACATTTAAAGCTCCGTTTGTGTATTCAAGCAGGCTTTTTATTGCATCAATCGCACCGCTGCTGCCGAAAATCTTACCTCTGAAGGTCTGACCCTTTTCAATTTTGTTCAAGGTATAAAAATTATGGTCCTTCTTGTCAATGTGATACGATATTCCCGTGCCGACCTTTTTACCTTTGAATATACCGCCATCTGTGTTTACATATCCGCCGACCGCAACGTATTGACTATCTGTTTTTTCGTACCCGTCCGCCGGGTTGTATACCTTCTCACCCGCATTTTTTTTCATAAGCATCGACAGCGGCACCGGTCTGTATGTATAATTTGTGTCGCAGATGTACGCATTTGTAAGCTTCAAGTCATTGAAGAACATCTCAGTAAAGTAATCGAATTTGCCGAAGTATTTCGCCAGTGCGCCGACCATTGACGCTCCGGGGATATAATCGGGATTCTGCATAGGCGAATTAAGCATAAACACCGCATCGTCCAAAAGAGTAATTTGAAAGTCATACGCCACGCAATCTTTGGTATTTTCATAATCACAGCAAAATTCCCCACTGTCGGAAAATTCAATGCTTTCACAAACAACCTCGCCCAAACCGCGATGCTTGGATAAGCCGATATTCCTCAAAAGCTTCAGACTGTATTCTATAATCTTTTTATCAGCATCGACAAAATTGGTAATAAAAATCGTACCGTCAAACTCAATTCCTTTGTCTACGGTTTCAATAATTCTGAGTGAGCCTTTCTTGGTTACCCCGTCTTGATTTACCGCAGTGTTATATCTCTTTGAGGAATAAGCCGCCGAAATTTCGCTGCAGCCGTATTTGCACGCCGCCTGCGAAAGCTTGTCCGCATCCTTTATTCGCAGATTATCTATTCTGATACGTGCATTTCGGCCGTTCCGTCCGCCGAACAGGCTTATAACATCATCGCCGCCGCAAACTCCGTTTTCGGCAAGCAAGTCCGCCTTTTCTCTGAGCAGACCCTTGAACCTTCTCGCCGGTATCTCCGGAAGTCCGAACGAATCAAAGCAGCAGCAGGCATCGACATCGCTGCCGTTTCCGTCACCGTTCCCACAGCACATATCCGATAATAATTTAACAGAAAATTTTACAGTCTTGTTCATCTAATCACTTCCCCTCGAATATAATATCCATTATGTCAAGATAGTCGAAAACCTTGGAATTGCCGTTTTCGTCAAACGGCTCGGAGAGCATATCGATAATATCCGACCTTTTCTCATGTGCCTTTATGTACCTTCCGTAATTTTCCGCGCTGTCCTTGCTCACACCGTATGCGTTTCTCATGCCTTTCAGCTTGCTTCTTGCAATAGTTCCTTGCTTCATCGCATTATTTAATTCCTCGCACATACTCTTGAAGGCATCATAGGAATAATCTCCGTCATTATCGTATATGTACGGTCTTTTTGTCAGGGAACAGCCGTCCTTGACATAATTTTTCGTGCGGAACATTGCCATATCTCCGCCTATGCCCGAATAGCACACCTGAAAATCCATGCTGTTGGCAGCCTGTCCGTCTAATCTTTTAAGCGTTTGACTTTTGGCGTTTTTGCAGCAGCTTTCGGCAATGTCATATGCGGCGGAAAACGGAAACTTCGCCTTAACAAACGCAATCCCTGCGGCGGCGGTTGGCTTAAAGCTTATATCCATATCCTCGAATATTCCCGCTCCGGCGCTCAGCTTTTCCATAAATATCTCGGTAAATTCAAACGCCTTACGGCTCTCTATCATAACGGTTATATCATCGCCGTCGGCAATTATGGGTCTGAACGGAATCTCTCCGGCGGTGCCGTTATATATCTCGCCCAGGGTCTCTTTAAGCGTATTTTTATAGAGCGAACTTATGATGACAGACAGCCTTCTCATATTACTCAGTGCCTTACAAATCGACCCTTTCTGCTTATTGACAAACTTTCTTATCATATTTCCCATTGTGTTTCCGTCTATATGTATTACGGCAATGAAGCTTTTTTCGTCCTCGGATTTATTTGTGTCGAACGATGCTGCAAATTCAATGTCTTCTGTAGGCTTTAAGCTGTCAATGAAGGCGGACTTCTCATTTACGGTTGCAAGCTTTGCGTGCTGCGCCCTTGTCATAGCTGTGCCGTCATTGTATAAAACAATAGGCTCATAGTTATTATTATCCTGTGCGGTAACGGAAATCCCGACTGACGGCAGGATGTTCCCGGCTTTTTTCTTTTCATCATCCAGAACCTTCCTCAGCCGCTGCTGATTTTCCGCAAGCGTTTTTGTTTCGTCGACTTCAACGGCCGCACTGCAAAGCCTGATTGCTCCGCCCGACTGAAAGAAAACACGCTCGCTCAGCTTGTCCGAAAACGCCTTTTCTGTTTCAAAGCCGTCAAACATCAGCAGGGCGTTTCCTCCGCCGATGTAAACTATCTTTTGGGTATCACCGTCACCGAAGGTAAATTCACCTTTTTTCCAATCGTCCGTATCCTCGCCGAGCATTTCCGGAATATTTTCAAAAAGTGCCTTGTTCACGACAATGGATGCGCCGATAATCTCCTTAACCTTGTTGGTCGAAAAGATGAACTTTTGTATACCGCTTAAATCGTAAAGTGCAAGTATCATTTTTCCGCACTCCTTTCTGAACATGAATTTACAATATTATTCTCGAATACCATATGCATCGCATAGCTCTTTGTACGGATTACGATAGGTTTGTGTCAAAATGCTTTTTTTATTATTATAATCTTTTATATCGAAATCGCTTCCGACCTCTCGTTTGCCATCGAACCATTCATAGCATATTATATCCTTGCTTTTGTATTCGCGATATTTATTTGCGTATTCAGTATAAGCTTTATCCGTATACTCTTTAAACGAATCAATGCTCCATTCCATTTTTCTTACAATATTACTGTCAAGCATCAAAAATATCCGATGCTTTTTTTCTTTGGAGTTTTTAAAAATATACGAAAACATTTTCAAAACTTCAGCTTGCAATATACTTATACCTGCGGACTTGTCTGCAATGCAAATTTCGTATTCTTCATCATCATCTTCGTTTAAATAAACCAGCGGGCTTTTATTTTTCTTCTGTAGCTCTCGCAGTAATATATCAAGACCTCTGTTGTCTACTTTGATATTTGCACACAAAGCCTCTCTTTGTTCATTGCTTAGGTTCGCTATGTCCCTATAATCAACGCCGCACTTATCCATCGCTTTTGTCAACATAACAATCCTTTTGGCTTCCGAAGATTTAGGATCATAAAATGCATCCTTTTGCCTGATCTGCATGGCATTGCAGTTTAGCAGATAATTTATGTAATGCCTGAGCGAAATTCCTTTTTCGGGATCAAAGTTTTTTATCGCCTTATTTATAACCTCAACCAATCCGGCCGAATTAATGTTGTTTTCCGATGAATCCGCAAGCGTTTCATCATAATCGTTTTCATGATTTCTTGTATTGCTTTTCACAGCCTTATTGTACATATAAAGAATTACATCTTGACAGAGTGATTTTTTGTTAACGTTGTCCTTCGATATTTCGTCTTCAAATTTGTCAAAGCCTGTTTCATCATTTTTTATATAAAGTCTGTTAAATGTTTTATGTTGACTTTCGCCGCTGCTCATACCTATCACTCCTTTTCAATGCCAAAGAGAATATCTGCCGCTTTCTTAGGGTCTTCGCCTTCCGAATTCACAATATCCTCAATCAGATAGTTAAAGTAGAACAGTCGGGTAATCTCATATATCGAAGCCGTTCCCTCGCGCCAGAAAATCTTACCGTAAACGACCTTGCCTATGTCGACGTTGAACTTGAGCCGGAGCGCATAGGTCATGGCGGCAAATATAACCGTATATCCCGGCTTTGTACCGTATGTTATATCGGTGTAAATATCACAGTTGTCCGGGATTGCCGTCGCAAGCTTTTTGAATAAGTCCGTATAGACATCAAGCGTTTCTTCTATGCCTCTTTCGACAAGCACGGTATTGATCTTTTCGCCGTGCCTGTCCTCAAAGTCCTTTATATCCTTTTTCAAAAGCTCATAGTTATAATCGAAGCTCTCTCCCGGCTGCTTAACTACTATCATAATAAGCTCATGTTCCTCGCCGTGCTCGTTTTCCAGCACGTTAAATATCGGGAACTCCGTTTCGCGCTCCGACTTAATATCGGTCTGCTCCGTCCGGTAAATGTGCGCCTTTAATTTCCCCGGCTCCTGCTCCGGTACGGTTGTAATAAATACCTTCCTCATTTTAACTCGTCACCTCAAATTAATTTTATTTTTACATTAAATATCTGTCTCTGTTATTTATTTCTCTAATTTTATCTCACGTTTCATATTATAGCATTACTTGGCAAAAAAGTCTACATTTTTTCAAAATTTTTATTCTAATTTCAAGATATTTTCAGTAAAAATCCGTACCCAAAAGCTCCATCATCTCATTTCTCGCAGTAAGTGCCATTTCATCATCCCAAACCTCACCCAAGCGCAGCCCCGAATATACGGTCAGCTTTTTCCGCCGGCGGCTGATTATGCCGCAAAACCTCTCAATAATATGTACGCCGCTCGTTATCGTTCCTTCGCAGGTCATTGTACGAGTTTTCTCGGGTGCCGTTATGTATACCTCTCCCGAGCCGTCGTCGTTGACCGACCACTTAATAAACCTGACCCCAACCTCTGCCGACGCAATCAAAAACCCGATATCCCTCTCCTGTGATTGAAATTCATCCCCTGCAAACGGAAATTCGTTTTCCATGTTATATCACGCCTTTCTGTGTATTAGCTTGCTCTCTGTTACATATATCGTTCAAAATATTCGGAAGGTTAAAAAATTTAGAAAAAAATTTTTAGAATATATTTTATCGGACCTTGACTTCACCGATGAAAAATGTGTCCTGACCGGCTGTTCAGAATAGCTGTTCTGCCGCAGGCGGTGGATTCTCTTGATGACTCAACCCTTTTCGGCTGCTCGTTTTTTAACCCGAATCAAGACATTATAATTTAGTAAAAGCTTAGCAAAAATTCTGATATAAATTTTCTATGTATTTTACAAAAAAGGTGCTTGACATTTTTAGAATTTGTGCTATAATGATAATTGCAAACCTCAATGAGTGCCCAAAATGGGGGGAGGTTTGCAAAATCGTACCCGCAAAGCCCGTAAAACCGGGCATCCCGGAAGGGTGCAGTATTTTAAAATACTCGCGCTAACGCGCATTGAAACCCAAAGCCTTTATAATCTCATTATCTGTCATTTTTATGTATTTTAAAATACTTGCGCTAACGCGCATTGAAACATGAAGTTTCCATTTCTCATTATAGGATTTGTTTGGTATTTTAAAATACTTGCGCTAACGCGCATTGAAACCGTTCCATTCGAGACGACTGATAATAGTACCATCAGGTATTTTAAAATACTTGCGCTAACGCGCATTGAAACACCCTCCCAACGTTTGACAGGGCGTTCCTCTATCTTGTATTTTAAAATACTTGCGCTAACGCGCATTGAAACGGAATTGCTCCAAAATGAAACCATCGGAGCTTCTTGTATTTTAAAATACTTGCGCTAACGCGCATTGAAACGTATCACAAATGGTACATGGAATAGAAGCATTGGTATTTTAAAATACTCGCGCTAACGCGCATTTTAAAAACCGGCATGCAAAAAGCACATTCCGATTCGGAATGTGCTTTTTGTTATATATTCTTTTTTTATTCGATCGAAAAATGAGGAATCATAAAACCGTGGGATGCTCTCCGCAAAATCCGAAATAATTTTTTCGTTGCCGACCGGGAGCGGCAGGTCGGAACAGGGCTTTGGGCAATTATTCATTAAAATTATTTCGGATTTATAATTTACTTTCGATATAGTCCGTCGATGTTATAATATCCTTTGAGATATCGTCAAAGGTAAAAGATGTGCTGAGCCCGTACTTCAATAAGATATCCTTTGTTGTGTCGGTAATGCTTCCGTAATCATTGGCATGGTTTATCTTATTGCGCAGATTCTTCATATAACAATAATGGATAAGGATATGCTTCAGCACATCTAAATCTATGTGCGAAACAAACTCCATATTTTCATTCCATGTATCCGTCATAGAGTCTATACAGCTGCATTGTGACTCAAAACGATTGGGTTCGTCTTCGCCGGGGTCCTTGTCTGAAGCTTCATATAATATACCCGCCGCCTCAAGGACATGGGTAATAAAGTCGTTTGCGGTACACTGCCATACATTTCTGAAGGTTGTCTTTAATGCGTCATTCCATATTTCTTGTATCTTTTTATCCTTGGAATAGCATCTGACCCTTTGCGTTTGTACCTTCCTGCGAAGCGTCACCAAATCGCCGCATTTATTGTCAAGCTCCTCCATAACTTCTATTGCTTCCGTAAATTCCGGATACGACTTCTTTGCTTTGCGTATTTCTGCCTTTTTGAATATGTCGGAATCACATTCTCCCACAGGCGTAATTATGCTGCGGAAGAGGCTGATCGGGTCAGCAATCTGAGTCGCTTGGGGAGTCCGAAGCATTTTGGGACTTTGAATCAATTCACGATATAATATACAATAGTTTATGCTTTCAAAGCTTTGGTGTTTAATCTTTGACTTGTCGCCCGTATATTCAAGCCAATTATTATTCATTATTACATCGGGCATCTTTTCGGTGTATAATGTTAATGCCTGCTGCAGAAAGCCGTTATCCACGCACCAGCGTATTGTGCTTACGGTATTTATTTCGTTTTTATCTGTATAGAAGAATTTGTTCTTTATAACAGGCAGCATACTCTGCATCAACGCAACTCGTGCGTCGAGGCTGTCGGTTTTATTTTGCAGAGCGGAGATAGCGTTGTTCAGATTAAGCAGATTTTCATCAACCAAATTGGTCTGTCCGAGGATAATACTCTCCGAAAAGCTTTTCATGCTGTCCAAAAGATTAATAATATCGGGGTCTTGCTCGTCGCTCAATACACTTTGCAGAGTGCCGACCTTGGCGGAGGTGGCAAATTCGTCTATGCCGCTTATAAGCCGTATAATATCACGATTTGTCGTATTGCTTTTGATGCTGCCCGATTTTTTGCCGTTGTCAAGCGTTGAATATATCTCGCCCGCTATCTCGTTCCCTCTGCGCTGCAGATAATAGCTGACAAGCATCAGCGGAATTGTTGCGGCGCGTATGCCGCCGGTCATATCCATATACAGACGGTCACTGTCGTCAATGTGGTTCAATATTTTAGGTATTTCCGTGTATACATCCAAATCCATATGTGTATCTATTTCAACAATAGTGCACTCGGACAGCTGCTCTGTGGAATTTTTTAAGTATTCGGTAATTTTATGCTCCTTGACCTGCGGTGTGCAAAGAAAGATTATCTTATCCAAACGCTCATTTTTGCCTTCAAGCTTTTTAATTACATATTTCAAGCATGATTCGTTTGCGGTTTTGGCACTGATTTTTATATTATCAATGTCCGAGACGTACTCAAAGCCGTCATCGTTTAGCCTGCTGCTGTCGCTGACATATCCTATATATACATTTTTCATTTAGGCATACCCCTTTTCGATTTATGTAATATACTCAATTATATTACATTTTATTGCAAATTTCAACACTTTTAACATACGTTTTTGCTTTAAAATTCACCCGAAACAGAAATATCGGTCATATAAAAACATAAGTATTTTAGTTACTTTAATATCGAGAATAAAAAAATTTATAAAAAATTTTAACTATTTGAAATTTTACACCTATATTATTAGTGAGGTGTTAAAGATGTTTATAAATTATTCAAATCATCCGATTCGCACATGGAACGAAAAGCAAAGGCTTGCTGCGGCAGAATACGGTAAAGCAGTCGATATGCCTTTTCCGCAAATTTCGGCGTCAGCCGGGGAGGCGGATATTGACAGGCTTGCGGCATCGGAATTTGAAAAAATAATGCGGCTTGCACCCGATTGTGTTTTGTGTCAGGGAGAGATGAGCTTTTGCTATAATTTAATCAACAGGCTGAAGTCGGCGGGCGTAACCGTTGTGGCGGCGTGCAGCGAAAGAGCTTGCACAGAAAAAACCTTAAGCGACGGCAGCACAATCAAGCAGTCCGTATTCAATTTTGTTAAGTTCAGAAAATATTTATAAAAAACTTTAACGCCTTAGGAAAAAATGCGGATATATATTATGTAAGAGGAAAACGAGATGCTTTAAAAATAAAAATTTTTTCAAAAAAACTTTAACGCTGTATGGTAAGAAGGAAATACACAAAGGGAAAGAGATATTATAAATATCAAATAAAAATTTTTTCAAAAAAAGCATTAATTATATTCGGAAGGCAGGCGATATAAAACGTAAGGACAAAAGCCCGATATTGATGTTTGGAATATTGATGTTTGAAAATTGAATATCAGCCTGATGGGGTTTTCGGGACAGTACGCATTGCGGCTTCGGCTTGCGTGCCCCGAAATTAAATGCCGCACAGCGGCGGCTCCGTCAAGATGCCGAAAACGGCACGGCGAGAAAATATTTTAAAAAATAAAAAATAATTATAAGAGGAGCAAAAGATTATGAGAAAGAACAACAGAGATAAAAGAGAAGCAAGGATTGCGGAAACAAGAAAAACCGACATAGAAAATATGAAATTTCATGAAAACAAAAATCTAAATCTTAATCAGAAAGGAAATGTAACAAATATGAGCAATATTACAAATGAAAAAAGAGATAAGTATTACGTTGCGGAGTTAAAGGGCGGCCATGTGAAGCCATATCGGTATGTTTTATTCAATGCCTACATAAATGCAAAGGACAAGCGTGACGCCTTTGACCAGTGCAACAGAATGCCGAGGGCAAAAAAGCACAGCAAGGGATTTGTCATAAGCCTTGAAGAGATAACCAAAGCGGACTTTATACAAGGACGTATAGAAATGAGCAAGGACCCATATTGGACAAGCGTTAATCCGCAGCAGCAGAGGGCGGCAATGGAGCTGCTTGAGGACAGAATATTCTATGAGCCGGACTATGACTATTCAAAAAGATATATGTATAACAAAACAGACCGTATAGGCAGAAATATAGAAAGACATAAAAATGCAAGAAAAAAATACATGAACAGATACATAGACCGCAGAAATGACGATAATGATTTTGATACAGGCTCAAGCCTTATATGGAGATAAGATTACAGAAAATAATTAAAATTTATATATAAAAATAAAATATATCGGAGGATTCTAAATTGAGAAACAGCTTTTTTGAAGAATTTGAGGGTTCGTTTAACGGCACAGAGGATTTTGAAGAAATGTTTAACAATACCGAGCAGTGCTCGGACGATGTGAGGAAAATGATAATAGACGCTATTGCAACGGTAGGGATTGCAACTATGGGATTTTTGGTTATTGCGGCATTTAAAAAGCTTCCGCCCATGGTCGCAGACATTATCGGCAATTTGAGGTAGGTGCGGTATGGAAACACAATATAACAATCCAAAGCTTTGGAACACAGATGATATTTATGCAAATCACGGCGGCGAAATACGGGACGGAACGGTTTTTACACTGATGATTTTAAGGGATTTGGAAAGACCGTGGGTCAGCGTCAACAGCTTCAGCTGGTTTGATAATATTAAGCAGGCGGCAGGCTACTTTAAATATGTTATTCTTGCTGACGAGATTTTGTATCGAATCGGGTATTTTGAATCCGATGCTGATGCGGACGATGCCGAGGAGTTTGAAAGGGAGTTTAAAAAATTCATTGACGGCGAGCATCGTATTTCACGGAAGCACAGAAAATACATTGAAATGTGGAAGGATACAAATGCGATTTTTGACGCCGACCCGGACACGGCATTAAAGCTGCTCAATAACTTAATAAATAAGTTTAACGCTGTCTCCGGCGGCGAAAATGACGGAGAAAGGTTTTATATATTTGAGAATATATATGAGTTTAATGCCTTTGTCAACAAGGAGTTCTCGGATATTGAGGGGTTTGATGCCGAGAATTTTAACAGGAGCTGCTGCATGGGCAAAATAAGTCAAGAGAATTTTGCCGACTTCATGATGCCGCTGAGGGAGTGTTGCGCAAACCGTGTAAATAGAATAATCTTCTAAACAATTGTTAATAATATAATTGGCTTTTTCCGTACGGCAGGATA
>CACXES010000008.1 GCA_902766745.1 uncultured Ruminococcus sp. | reverse complement strand
TTATGAGCATCAAGCAAGCGCAACATGCGGCGACGAGGGCTTCGGGCTGTAAATTCATATAAATATTTCAAAAAATTGCTTATATTCACATACTTAAATGCTATTCAATCCACAATTTTAAAATAATTTTTATTGAATAATTGCCCTGCGCCCATACAGTTGCCAAGCCCAACTGCAATGAAAAAATTATTTTAAAATTAATCAGTGTATCAAATCGCAGATAATTTTATATTTGAATTTGCGTTTTCCTTGTACTTACACTGTTTATTGCACTTTTGTCTTCAAATTTCGGGGAAACTTAAAAAAACAAATTTACGCTCACTTATTTTTAAAAAATTCTTAAAATAATAAAAATTAGATATTTATGAATATTGTTATAGATTGTGCACATAATAACCTCGTACAAAGGATAACAAAATCAAAAAAGAAAATTTCAGGAGGAGATTTATATGAACAACAATAACAACCAGAACAACAACAAGAACAACAATAACAACCAGAACAACAATAACAATAACAAGAACAACAACCAAAACAACAACAGAAACGAAAACAACAGATAAGCATCCTATAAGTTCAACGGCATTCATGTCGCAAATATCAGCAGCACATATTTGTGTGCTGCTTACATATATTGTTTGTTTTAAGCTCTGCCGTTCTGCTCATAATACTAATCGAAGATATAATTCTTCGGAGAGGTAGTTATGAAAAGAATAACAGGTTTAACGGCAAAATTCAGATTTACGGTCTCTCTCCTTCTGACTTCCACATTCTTCTTGTCGAGTGCGGTCATTGCAGCACCGGACACGCTTATCCCCGTAGGGAAAACCGTAGGCATAACCGTATCCACGGACGGAGTAAGCGTGGTAAATACCGCCGAGTTCGAAACATCCGACGGCAAAATGTGTTCACCTGCCGCAGAGAGCGGTATTCTTCCCGGAGATATTCTTAAAGAATTAGGCGGCAGAAAAATCACCTCGTCTCACGACCTTGAAGATGCGACAAAAAATCTTAAGGCGGAGGAGCTGACCATAGTCTACGAACGCAGCGGCGAACGGCATGAAGCCGGGATAACACCCCGTGCCGACATCTCTGACGGAAGGCTTCGCCTTGGGGTTTGGGTCAAGGATTCAGCCTCGGGGATCGGCACAATAACCTACTTCGATCCCGATAGCAAGGACTTCGGCGCTCTCGGCCACGGAATCTGCTCACCGGACGGCAGACTTATAGGGATTACCGGCGGAAGCATATCGGAGGCTGAAATCAGCTCCGTCAAAAAAGGCGAACGAGGTGCCCCGGGTGAGCTTTCGGGAACCTTTTCGGACAGCAGCTATGTCTTAGGCGAAGTCGGCGCAAATACGGACACGGGTATTTTCGGTCATATTACGAAAGACATCGAAAATATAGGTACCGATGCCGTACCCGTTGCAAAAAGGGATGAAGTACACGAGGGCGACGCAAAAATCATGTCTAACACCGAAGGCAGCAATGTCAGCGAATACAGCGTAAAAATAACGAAAATAAACGATGATGAGAGCAGTCATAAGGGAATGATAATAAAGGTAACGGATTCTGCTCTGCTTGAAAAAACAGGCGGCATCGTACAGGGAATGTCCGGCAGTCCCATAATTCAGGACGGAAAGCTTGTCGGCGCAATAACTCACGTTTTTATTAACGATCCCACACGCGGCTATGCCATATTTATCGAAAATATGCTGAACGAAGCCGAAGGCTGAACTCAAACCTTCTGACGGTTCCGTACGGGAAGCGGTGCTTTGGCACTGTTTCCCGTTTTATTTTTAACAGTATTTAGTCGAGCGTAAAATTAATTAACCGAAATTTGTGAATTTTATCATAAAATACGAAATAATTTTATTGAATAATTGCCCTACGCCGCTTTTTTGATCGATAAGCGCACCCCTTCGTCACTTTTCATAACTATGCTTTGTGAATGTTCTATGCGGTTTTGCGAAAAATGTCTTTTCTATGTATTGACAATTTTCGTTTATTCATATATAATTAAATAATTAGATTAAAAATCGGTTTTACCGAAAGGGGAGTTTTGAATTTATGAATTATAACACTTGGGAAATGCTTGCCATGCTCCTGTATCTCGTATTGGTAGTCTGCATCGGCATATATTTTTTTGTGAAATCCAAGAACAAGTCTGACGGCGAAAAGGAATACTTCCTCGGCGGCAGAAGCATGAACGGCTGGGTTGCCGCCTTATCGGCAGGTGCATCGGATATGAGTGCATGGGTGCTCATGGGTCTGCCGGGCTCGATATATCTCGCAGGTATCGGTCAGGTATGGATCTCTGTCGGTCTCTTGATCGGCACTGTCTGCGCATGGCTCTTTATTGCGCCCAGACTTCGCAGATACTCCATTCGCGCCAACGACTCTATCACCATTCCACAGTTCCTGACAAACAGATTTTTATCAAAGAGCATCGCTCTTCAGGTTATATCCGCAATAGTTTTTGTTGTGGTTTACTGCATCTATTCGGCATCGAGCATCGTTGCCTGCGGCGATCTGTTCAACACGGTTATCGGCGTGGACAAAAGCATCGCAATGATCGTTGCGACGGCGGTTATCGTTATATACACCTTCCTAGGCGGATTCAATGCTGTCTGCTGGACGGACTTCTTCCAGGGTCTGATAATGCTGGCGGCTCTCATGCTTGCACCGATTATTGCCGTATTGATGATGAAAACTGCCGACTTTACGGCTCCCGCCGTTAATCTCGGTGAAAATTACTTTAATGTCCTCTCCAGCGGAAAGCTTGACTGGAAGAGCATCTCCAGCATCCTTACCGGTCTGGGCTGGGGTCTTGGATATGCCGGCATGCCCCACATTCTGGTGCGCTACATATCCATTAAATCAGAAAAGGAAATGAAAAAGTCACAGCTTATCGGCTGTATATGGATAGCTGTCATCCTTACGATGGCATCGATTGTCGGCATTGTCGGCAGGCAGTTCCTCGGCGATTCACTCACCGAGAACGGTCGGCAGTCACTGGTCTTTGTACACATGGTTCGGAGCGTGTTTAAGGCAGCGCCTTTTGTTGTCGGCATTTTGCTCTCCGCAATTCTTGCCGCTTCAATGAGTACCGCCGACTCTCAGCTTCTTGCCTCCTCCTCCGCTTTTGCGTCGGATGTGTATAAGCCGCTTATCCGCAAAAATGCGTCAAACAAGGAAATGATGTGGGCCGGCAGGATACTTGTTATCGCCATTGCCGTCATTGCCTTCTTTATAGCCAACAGTCCAAGCTGCGAGGGCATTATGGCATTGGTTGAATGTGCATGGGCAGGCTTCGGCTCCGCCTTCGGCCCGGTTATAATCCTGGCACTCTATTGGAAGCGCTTCACATATCAGGGTGCTGTGGCAGGTATCGTAGCAGGCTTTGTCGCTGACGCTCTTTGGTATAAGTTTCTCACCGATACAACCGGTCTTTATGAAATTATACCCGGCTTTATCTGCGGTCTGATTGCGGCCGTGATTGTATCGCTTATCTCTAAGGCTCCGAGCAAGGAGGTCTGCGACTTGTTTGAGGAAGCAAAGAAGCCTATCGATTAAAAATAAGCCTATCGATTAATTACAAGAATAATTACACGAAAGGAATGATTAAATAATGAAAGCATTATTCAGCAACGGAGCGGTGAACGAGGTTGAGGATGACATATCCATCGTTCGACATACCTGTTCTCACGTTCTGGCTCAGGCGGTAAAGCGCCTCTATCCCGAAACGAAGCTCGCCATAGGTCCGTCGGTTGACAACGGATTCTACTATGACTTTGACAAGGAGGGCGGCTTCACCCCGGAGGATTTGACCGCGCTTGAATCTGAAATGAAGAAAATAATTAAGGAAAACCTTAAAATTACTACCTACACCAAGCCGAGAGCGGAGGCTATCGACTTTATGAAGCAGAAGGACGAGCCGTATAAGGTTGAGCTTATCGAGGATCTTCCCGAGGATGCGTCAATCAGCTTCTATGAGCAGGGTGACTTCGTTGATCTGTGTGCAGGTCCGCACATCCTGTACACAAAGGGCATAAAGGCGTTTAAGCTTACTTCGATTGCCGGTGCATATTGGAGAGGCAATGAAAACAACAAGATGTTGACCAGAATATACGGTACGGCATTCTTCACCAAGGACGAGCTTGCCGAATATCTTACAATGATTGAAGAGGCAAAGAAGCGCGACCACAGAAGACTGGGACGTGAGCTCGGACTCTTTACCATGATGGAGGAAGGTCCCGGCTTCCCGTTCTTCCTTCCCAACGGAATGGTTGTAAAGAATACTCTTATCGACTACTGGCGTCAGATCCACACCAGAGAGGGCTATGTTGAAATCTCCACCCCGATGATGCTGAACCGTAAGCTTTGGGAAACCTCCGGTCACTGGGACCATTATAAGGAAAATATGTACACCACCGAAATCGACGACACAGACTTTGCGGTAAAGCCGATGAATTGCCCGGGCGGCCTTCTTGTATACAATTCCGAGCCCCACTCCTACCGTGATCTTCCGCTTCGCATGGGTGAGCTTGGGCTTGTTCACCGCCACGAAAAATCGGGACAGCTTCACGGTCTTATGCGTGTGCGCTGCTTCACTCAGGACGATGCTCACATATTTATGACACCGGAACAGATTGAATCAGAGATCAAAGGCGTTATACGCATAATAGACGAGGTCTACACTCTCTTTGGCTTCAAGTATCACGTTGAGCTTTCGACCCGTCCCGAGGACAGCATGGGCAGCGACGAGGATTGGGAGAGAGCAACAAACGGCCTTAAGGCTGCTCTGGACAGTCTGAATCTTGACTATATCGTCAACGAGGGCGACGGTGCCTTCTACGGTCCGAAGATTGATTTCCATCTTGAGGACTCCTTGGGCAGAACATGGCAATGCGGAACGATTCAGCTTGACTTCCAGCTTCCTCTGCGCTTTAACTGCGAATATATGGGCGAGGACGGTGAAAAGCACCGCCCGATAATGATACACCGTGTTGTTTTCGGCTCTATCGAAAGATTTATCGGAATCCTGATAGAGCATTTTGCCGGCAAGTTCCCGGCTTGGCTGGCACCTGTACAGGTTAAGGTTCTCCCCGTTTCCGAGAAGTCGCATGACTACTCCGTATCGGTTTACGAGAAGCTTAAGGCGGCGGGAATACGTGCCGAAATCGACAGACGTGACGAAAAAATCGGATATAAAATCCGCGAAGCCCAGATGAAAAAGATACCTTATATGCTTATCTTAGGTGAAAACGAGAGCAAGGACGGCACTATCTCTGTCAGAAGCCGCGACAAGGGCGACCTCGGCAGCAGTACCCTTGACAGCTTTATAGAAAGCCTTAAGGTTGAAATTGCCGAGAAGGCTCAGAACTAAATCAAATATTCATTAAATCACCTCAGCCGTAATTTGACTGTATAAAAATTCCGATACAGCCAATACTATGGTTGAGGTGATTTGTATGAATGACAAAAACAGCAAAAAGAAAAATTCGGTATTGAACTCCAAAAATCTTATTATGCTCGGCATAATTACTGTGTCGCTCGTTCTCTTTTCCATGATAGTAACCTACATTATTCCGAAGTCCGGAGGCACGATTGACCGTGCCGCATGGAACGACGCCGTCTCCGAAGCGGAAAAATCCGCCGCCACACAGTCGGCAAAAGCTGACACAAACAACGATTATAACCAAAGGGCAAAGGCTGTAAATTCCGATAAGACAATGCCCGACAGTACCCCTGCCGAAAATAATACCGACAATGCCCAAAAGACAGCGGAAAACACATCGAATAAGAACAACACCCCCGAATCAAACGCCGCTGACAGCAAGGACAGCTCCGCCGGAGCACCCTCCATGCAGGCACCCGTTGAAGGCGCAGTGGTATATGATTATTCCGGCGACGAGCTTGTCTATTCAAAGACAATGGACGACTGGCGCTGTCACACCGGCGTTGATATTTCCGCCGCCGAGGGTGCCGATGTTCACGCCGCCGCAGACGGAACGGTGGAGGCAGTAACCGACAGCGGTATGTACGGAAGCACCGTAATAATACTGCACAGCGGAGGCCTGAGAAGCATTTATTCAAATCTTTCGGAGGAAATACCTGTTAATATCGGCGACCCGATAACGGCAGGCGCAATAATAGGAAAGGTCGGAAACACTGCCGCCGCCGAGGTTGCTGAAAGTCCTCACCTTCACTTTGAGGTAAGCCTTAACGAAGAAACTGTCAACCCCCACGATTACCTTCCGGCACAGGACGCACCGACAGAGGAATAGCCGTGTTCCGCCGCTTAGGCGGCATCTCTGCACGGGTTATAATAAAAACGGGAGCTCCGATTGGCTCGGTCTCCCGTTCATTTTTAACTTATTTACTTTTACTGACCTATTTACTTTTACTGTCCGCACGCAAGTGCCGCACCGATAATTCCGGCATCATTCTTAAGACTTGCAATCTTAATCTCAGTCTGTTCAACCGCCTTGCAGTAGCAATGTTTCTTGACATATTCCTTTATCGGGTTCAAAAGATAATCACCCTCGTTGCTTATGCCGCCGCCGATCACAAGCATATTCGGCTGGAATATATTAACTATATTGTTAATTCCGCTTGCCACATATTCTATGTATTTATCGACAACCTCACGTCCTGCCTTATCACCTGCCTTTGCAGCGTTAAACGAGGTTCTTCCGCTGACCTTGATATCTCCTGCCATCATGCTGTCGGGGTGTTCGGCTATTGCCGCCTTTGTCTGACGGATAAGTGCCGTTACCGAGGCATAAGCCTCCCAGCATCCGTCGTTTCCGCAGGTACAGTGTTCGCCGCCGTGAACAAGCATCGTATGTCCAAGCTCACCTGCAACACCGTTAAATCCACGGTATATCTTTCCGTCTATAATAACTCCTCCGCCTACACCGGTACCGAGAGTTATCGCCACAAAGCTTTCCATATCGCCGCCGCACTCCATATACTCGCCGTAAGCGGCAGCATTGGCATCATTCTCCACATTTACGGGAACGTCGATATATTTACGAAGCTCCTCTGCCAAAGGGACGTTGTTCCAATCAAGGTTATTTGCGTAGATAACAACTCCGTTTTTATTATCTATTGCTCCGGGGCTTCCTATTCCTATTCCTTTAATATCCGAAATATCAACTCCCGCCTTCTTTATCAAATCGTTGCAGAGTCCCGCCATATCGGCCACTATCTCGGTATAAGGACGCTCCGACAGTGTGGGGCGCGAATCCGAACAAACAATCTTTTTGTCCTCGCTCACAATGCCTGCCGCAATATTGGTTCCTCCCAAATCAATTCCTATATACATAAAAATCCTGCCTTTCCGCCCACACATTAACTTTGCGCTCCGCCGTGAGCATGACAGAGCAATATTGAATATTATATCTCATTTTCCCTGTTTTGTAAATAGTTTTTTATTATATTTTTCGGTTTTAAACAAGAAGTGTTGTAATCTGAGCATAGAGATATCGCTCCTAACACAGATTGCAATATGTCACAAGCTCTGCTCCTTGCAAGCATTGCCCTGCGCTGCTCCGATTTGAATTAGTTGAATTTCACATCGGTAAACGGACACACCTATGACAATCAATGTTACAAGAAGATTAAAATTCTGATACAAAACAAAAAACTCTGTTTACAGCAGATAAAATAATGTTATAATTAAATAACAGCTTCGCTGAGCGGCGATTTCGCCGCCAAGTATCAGTGCGATAAATCAACGGGAGGGGGGAACTGTAAAATGGCGGACGAAAACAAGAATTTAGCAGTTCATCCCAAACGCAAACGGCGCTTCGGCAAAAAGACATTTATAATAATCGCAGCTATCGCTGTGTTGATCTACATTGCCGCAGCTACGATTTCATCCCTCCTCGGGAGTCTCTCCACCACAACCGCCCTGACGGGGGTACTGACCGAGAGCTTTCGAGCCGACGGCTATATATTCCGTCAGCAAAAAGTAATAAATGCGCCCTGCTCGGGGCATTTGGAATGTATCGTCAGCGATGGAGACCGTGTTTCCGAGGGACAGGTAATCGGCTATATCTACTCCGATACACCCAATCCCGAAACCATTGACAAAATCAAGGAGCTGAGTCATCTGCTTGCGCAGGTTGGCGTAAACGACAGCGAGAAAACCTATACCTCTGTCTCTGCGGCATCCGGCAGTAAGGTTTCGTCAATGATCCGTGACATATCAGATGAGCGTTCAAAGCGCAACATAAGCTCCGCCGCAAACAGCAAGGATGAGCTTAACCGTCTTTTAAAGCAAGGCTCTGAGGGCAGCAATAAGCCTCTCACCGCAGCCGAGATACAGGCAGAGCTCGACTCGCTTAACAGCGGGGCGGGACTTTTGCAGACCGTAAAAGCCGAAACAGGCGGTGTTTTCTGTCCGAGGACTGACGGTCTTGAGGACGCACTCAGCTCAGACAAGGTCAAGGAGCTTTCACCTTCCTATCTCAGTGAGCTGAACGACCGTGAACCGATTATTACTCGATCCGTTGAAGCAGGACAGCCGCTCTGTAAAATCATCAACAATTATTCCTGGTATTTTGCCGCAAACGTTGATTCGGAGCAGGCCTCTGCCCTAAAGGAGGGTCAAAGCATACGAATGGAGTTCTTCGACCTTTCCGACACCCCCATAAAGGGAACCGTTTCGCGGATTTCGGCCGAGGAGAGCGGCTTGACAACCGTGGTTATTTCCACAAACAGATATGTTAAAGGAATATATTCCACAAACCGCATTAACGCCGATATTGTTACCGTAAGCGTTGAGGGGATAAAGCTCCCTGTCAGCTGTCTGCGTGTCCGCGACGGCGTTGAAGGAGTGTTTGTCATTCGTCTTGACAAAGCAAAATTTGTCCCGGTAAACGTCAGATACAAGAATGATAAATGGGCAATAGTAAGTCCGATCGAAAACATCGGAGGCATTAAATTACAGATGTACGATGAGGTAATAGCCGACTCCAAATCTGTTGAGGAAGATAAAATAGTACGATAAGTCAAAGGGTGATCAGCATGAGTATTTCCGATAATCTTAAGTCAGTCAGTCAAAGAATCACCGATGCCGCTCTTCGTGCAGGCCGCGATCCGTCACATATCAAACTGATCGCCGTCAGCAAAACTCGCCCCGCCGATTATGTAACGGAGGCGATGAAATACGGACAGCTTGACTTCGGCGAAAACCGTCCGCAGGAGCTTGCGGCAAAGGCAGAGCAAATAGGCGGGAGCGTTCGCTGGCATCAGATAGGACAGCTTCAGAAAAACAAGGTGCGACATATAATCTCATATGCTGCGCTTATCCACTCCGTGGACAGCCTCTCTCTCGCTGAGGAAATTGAAAAACGTGCCGCAGCGATTGACAAGGTACAGGATATACTGATTCAGGTAAATATTTCCGGCGAGGAAAGCAAGTCCGGGGCATCCCCCTCGGAAACAGCCCGGCTTTGCCGTGATATAGCGAAGCTTCCGCATGTACACATCTGCGGTCTTATGACTATTTCCGTCAAAGACTATGACTACGATCAAAACAAACGGCTCTTTTCCGCTCTTGCCTCGCTCGCATCGGAAATAGAGGCGGAGAAAATCGATAATGTTTCGATGAAGGAGCTATCCATGGGCATGACTCATGACTTCGAGGCGGCGGTCGAGGCCGGCGCAACCATTGTTCGCGTAGGTGAGGCCATCTTCGGCGAAAGGGATTATTCATTAAATAACCCTATGCAAAACATAAATCAGTAAATTATTAACTATATTAAAATATAAAATACGGGGTACCCCGAAACAGGAGGACAATTATGGGAGAGAAAGTAAATAAAGTATTAAATATGCTGGGCTTCGGTTCTGAATATGATGAGGAAATGAACTATGATGATGAAAGAGAGCTGGATTATGAATCTGCTGCATATGACAGAATCAAGGATCGCCACAGCAGCAAGGTCGTAAAATTTCACGAGCCGTCATCACAGCTGCGCGTTGTGGTTATACAGCCAAACACCTTCGACGAGGCAAAGGACATAACTCAGCATCTTAAGGGAAGAAAGCCTGTGGTTGTTAATCTGGAATCCATTGATGCCGCTCTGGCACACAGAATATTCGACTTTTTGTGCGGTGCGGTATATGCCCTTGACGGCTCGATTCAAAAGATTTCCAACAGGATATTTATTATCGCCCCCGATAACGTTGACATAATGGGCGAAGAGGCGAAGAATGACGCGAGAAGCTCCTTCATGTGGGAGTAAATAAAAATTTAAAGGCAGGACAGCGGCATGACACCGATCGATAAAGATGATAAGCTTATAACAGCGCGCGCCGAGGACGCACTGCGTATTGCCGAAGCGCACTATACCGTTGAAACCGTAGGTTTTTTAAACCCTCGGCAGAGAACGCTTATTTCTAAGGAGCTATATCCCCTGCCGGATATCAGTCTTGAATTTTTCGGCGGCTACCCGGAGGCTGAACGCACACTTCTGATTTGCAGGCCGGAGTATGCTGATTTTTCGCCTGATGATGTAATTTCAACGATACGCATAACCGGCCGAGGCCTTGATGCGCTGACTCACCGTGACTTTCTGGGAAGCCTTATGGGTCTTGGCATCGTCAGAGAAAATATAGGCGATATAGTAGTCGGTGACGGCGAGGCGTTTGTGTTTGTAAAAAACCGCATTGCGGATTATATTGTTCAAAACCTCAAAAAGATCGGTCGGCTCGGCATACATTGCAGCATCTGCAAATGCAGCGAGGCAAAGCTTCCGCCGCCGACCGTGCGTGAGATACACGGAACCGTATCGTCTATGAGACTCGATGCGGTGCTTGCATTTGCGGCAGGAATTTCTCGCAGTCGCACCGCAGAGCTGATATCGCAAGGCTTGGTGTCCGTCAATTTCAATATTACCGAATCTGCCTCCGCTCATATAGATGAGGGTGATCTCATCTCCGCACGGGGTATAGGTCGTATAAAAATCGGCAGTATAAGCGGTCCCACGCGCAAGGGCAGGCTTGGAATAACCGCCCTCAAATATGAATAGAATTATTGCGTAGTCAATTTCAAAATTCGAGGTGCCGAAACGGTGCCTATATATAAAAACGAAAGGGAGAATAATAATGGTTACACCGCAGGACATCGCAGAAAAAGGCTTCAGAATATCTTTTCGCGGTTATAATACCGAGGAAGTTGATGACTTTCTTCAGGAGATATATGACAGCTACATAGAAATATATGAAGCAAATCAAAAGCTGAATGAAACAACAGGTCGGTTATCCGACGCGGTGGGACAATACAAGTCAATGGAGGACACGCTGAACGATGCCTTGAACATTGCCGGCATGTCAGCGGACGAAATAGAGGAGAGTGCGCACAGCAAGGCCGCTGAAATACTAAAAAACGCCGAGCTTGCCGCAAACTCAATAATTGCCGGTGCCGAACAGAAGATTGCCGCAGAGCAATATCGCCTTGAGAACATAAAGCGCGAAACAGAGACCTATAAGGCAAAAATCATTGAGCTTTTAAATGCGCAGCTTTGTGTTTTAAACGAGTACCCGGAATCCGCAAGTCTGAGCGGTGTTGATTCCGCATCGGATAAGGATGCCCCTATGTGGAAAAAGCACAGAAATTCCGCCAAGGGCAAGACATTTACAAAGGCTTCCGCCGATATCAATGATGCAAGGAAGGCAAAATGCGCCGAAGAATCAACGAAAACTTCGGAGAAATCCGAGAAATCCTCGGAGAACACGGATTTTTCGAAAACGGCTCTTTTCGAACCCGTAAAGGACGATGTCAAATCCGACACAAATGCCGAACCCAATACCGAAGTCGAGGCAAAGCCAAATGCCAAAGCCGTGGATAATGCCAAAGCCGTGGACAATGCCAAAGCCGAGGATACTGCCAAGGTCGAGGATACTGCCCTCGAAAATATGGATGACACTTCCGTCAATCTCGCTGCAGATGAGTCGAATAACGAGTCCTACTACGAGATGATGAAGAAACAGGTTTTCGGCAATACCGAGAGCGTACGCCCTAAACGTGACACCTCTAAGCTGCCTTTTGTGTCCATGAACGAAAACGGTGGATATACCGTACGAAAATAAATATATTGAGGACTGCCGTCAAGACCTCGCAGGCCATGATGCGGTCCTTTAAAATATCTGCTGACGGAGTATAATCATGATTTATTTTATAATTACCGTATTACTGACTGCCGCCGATCAAATCACAAAGCACCTTGCTGTTTCATATCTGACTGACATCGGCAGCATTCCGCTCATTCAAAATGTATTTCATCTGACATATGTTGAGAATCGCGGCATCGCCTTCGGTCTTTTCAGCGGCGGCCGCATTGTATTTATCGCAGTTTCCGTCATTCTGCTGGCGGCTCTGACAATAATAATGTATAAGACCCCCAAAATTCAGCGAACCGTGTGGCAGAAGGGCGGAACGGCTTTAATCTTCGCCGGTGCCATAGGCAACATTGCGGACAGGATTCGTCTCGGATATGTCATTGACTTCTTCGATTTCAGACTGATTAACTTCCCTGTGTTCAATGTAGCCGATATCGCCGTTTGCGTAGGCGCAGCAATGATTTTAATACACTTTCTGCTCAGCGGCAGCGACGAAAACGTCAAGGAGGTCTGAAGCCTTGAGTGAGACAAAATTCATCACCGTTGCCGAGGACGAAGCCGGTATGAGGATTGACAAGCTTTTATCCTCAAGGATCGGCGGCATGACCCGTTCCCATATTCAAAAGCTAATTGACGACGGCCGTGTCACGGTATCTGACAAAGCCGTAAAGGCAAATTACAAGGTCAAATACGGTGATGCGATAAGCATTACAATACCCGAGCCGACAAAAATTGATGTTCGGCCGGAGGATATCCCGCTTGATATTGTATACGAGGATCGGTATATGCTTGTGGTAAACAAGCCCCAAGGAATGGTTGTACATCCTGCACCGGGCAGCTATGACAAGACGCTTGTCAACGCACTCCTCCACCACTGCGGCACAGAGCTGTCGGGGATAAACGGAGTGCTGCGCCCGGGCATACTTCACAGAATCGATAAGGATACAAGCGGCTTGCTTTTGGTCGCAAAATGCGATGCGGCGCATACCGGGCTTGCTGAGCAGATAAAAGAGCACAGCTTAACCCGTGCATATCTCGCCTTGGTTCACGGCGGATTTTCCGAGGACAGCGGAACGATAGATCTTCCTATCGGAAGACATTCTGCCGACCGCAAAAAAATGACCGTAACCTATGAAAACTGCCGCAATGCCGTCACCCATTACCGTGTGCTTGAGCGGCTCGGCAAGTACAGCTTTATCGAATGTGTTTTGGAGACAGGCAGAACGCATCAAATACGCGTTCATATGTCCCACATGGGACACCCCATCGTGGGCGACAAGACCTACGGCGTGAAGAAGGAGGAATTCAGCTTAAGCGGACAGCTTCTGCACGCATACAAAATAGGCTTTATTCACCCGATATATAAAGAATACATGGAATTTAGCTCTGAGCTTCCGCCGTATTATAAAAAAGTTCTGTACATTTTACGAGAAAAATGTTAAAATAGTGCTTATACAGATGCTCCGGCACCTGTTAGCAAAATCATTAATACAAGAGGTGTGTTATGGAAAAATTATTTTACTTTATTTTGAGTATAGTTGTATCGATTTGCTCGGTAAGCATTCCCGTATTTGCGGACGAAATCTCAGATACGGACAGTGCTTATACATTACCGACAGACAAAAATACCGATGTTGACAGCGCCACAGACGTAAAAGACAGCAATGACACCACCGACAGCAGTGATAAATACACCGACGGAGGAAGCACAAACACAAAAGACAGCAGCGTCAATAACGAAAACGGCAATACATATACAAACGGAGACAACAGTACCGGAGGCACGTTGTCAAACGGTTCTGAAAATAAAACGGATTTATCCGCGGAAGACAAGCAAACCTCCGACAGTGTACATCTGGAATTTAAAATGATACCGCGTATGCAGGTCAAGGATTCCACTGCGGAATTTTATCTTTATGATTCCGAGGGAAACCTCCTTTCCAAGGTATCCGAATGGGTCGGCGGCATCACGGAGAAGCTGAGCTTTGACATATCCGTACCGAGGTACAGACTCGGCAAAAGCTTTACTCTAAAGCTGAATAGCGGTCTGACCTACATAAAATACTATGACAGAGTATACGGCGTAGGTGATGAAATCAAGCTTGATACCTACATATACACAAGCGATACCGGCGAGGACGTAATCGGAAACAGCTTTGCCTTTGATGCCTGTCCCGAGTACGAGCACCTGATTATACTTTACATAGACGGAAAGCAACAAAATCCGACACCGAGGGCAAGGCTTATTGATGATACAGCCATGATCCCGCTTAAGGCAACCGCAGAGGCTCTCGGCTTCGACGTCAGATATGACGAACGCTACAGAAGTGTTGTATGCAGCATAGGTGATGAGCAGGCTCTGTTTAACCTTGACCAATCCTATTCCACGGTATTCGGAACAGATATTTATCTTTCAAAGCCATGCATTACCATTGACGGGACGGCGTTTGTACCGGCACGCAGCTTTGCCGAAGCAGTAGGCTCCTCTATCGAAGCGATAGATTTCGGCGACCACATCGACGTGTGTATAGGAAGCTCGACAAGGGTCAGCGACTATATGAAAAAAATCCCCGTAAATCAATGGGGACTGAGCAGCAGAACAAGCTACCTCGTGTGGATAGACAAGTCCGACTATCGTGTGCGGGTATACACAGGCTCACAGTACAAGTGGAAGCTTGAAAAGACCTTTGCCTGCGCCATAGGTGCACCAAATTCACCCACAATCACAGGCAGCTTTGAATATCAGTATCGCCTTCCCGGATGGTATTATGACGGATATTACGTCGGCCCGTGCTTGGTATTCTACGGAAACTACGCTATGCATTCCACTCTATTGAGATACGATAACATTCCGTACGACAACAGAGTCGGAGTAATGATTTCACATGGCTGCGTAAGACTTCGCAAGAGCGATATTGACTGGCTTGACTCGTATCTGCCAATCGGCAGCCGAGTATATATTACGGAATAGACATTACCGTCCGGAGGGTTTTATATGGCACAAAAGGATATACACGAAGGACATAGACAAAGACTTTACCGAAAGTCCCATATATTGGGTCTTGAATTTTTAGAGCCGCACGAACAGCTTGAAAAGCTTTTGTACGCGGTGATCCCGAGAGGTGATACAAACGAAGTTGCTCACAGGCTTCTTATGACCTTTGGTTCTATCAAGGATGTGCTGTGTGCTGACGTAAAAAGTCTTACCGAGGTAGACGGCGTAGGGCCGAAAACGGCGGAATTTCTTCATGATTTGCCTATACTCCTCGGGATTGTGGAAAGATGTATTTTCACTAAAGAGCACGCAGATATTCTCGATACACCCGATAAGATTGGAGAATATGTAAAATCAATGTTTTACGGCCATGTTGTCGAAATTCTGTATGCAATATGCCTGAACAGCAAAAAGAAGCTTATAAGCAGCTATAAAATATCCGAAGGAACAGCGGAACAGACGAGTGTTTCCGTTCATAAGATTTCAAAACTTGCTGTTTTGAGCGAGGCAAGCTATATAGTGCTGGCGCATAATCATCCCGGAGGCCGATGTGAGCCGTCTATGGCGGATTTGAAAATGACAGCACAGGTCAGAGCCGCCCTTAACACTTTGGGTATTCAGCTTTTGGGGCATGTGATAGTTGCAGGCAACGAATATAAAATGATACTTCAATAAATAATGTGAATATTTTTACCCAAATCGAGTAATCATACTAATATGCTTACTCGATTTGTTATATACGGATTTTTAGGATTGAATATGGAGGTTCTTTGGACGGGTCTGTCCTCGGCTCTGCGCGGAGACATAAACCTTGTAGGCCACACCTCGGTATGGATGTTTTTTATATATGGCTCCGCTGTATTTTTGCTCGAGCCTGTCCACGGAATAATAGCCGGCTGCAATTTTTTTACCCGCGGCTGTATTTGGGCTGTGCTGATTTTCGCCATGGAATTTGCCTGCGGCATGCTTCTCCGTCTCATCGGTATAGAGGCATGGCATTACAGCGGTCCGTTTTCGATATACGGCGTAATCCGCCTTGATTATCTCCCGGCATGGTTTGCCGTGGGGCTGATCTTCGAGCGGCTGCACGATGTTTTAATCAGGGTCACTCTGCCGTGACCCTTTTTACATTATTTCACATAATAGTTCATGAAGCCCGAATAATTTAAAGCTTGATAAAGACATTACATGATTACATGAGGAATATTTTACATGAGCTTCGGAAACACTAATCAAAACTAAGATAAACTCTGCGAGGAATAACAGCTATGGATAAACCCAAAACACTGATCAGCAAAAGCCTGGACACAAACAAGCACCGTCTGCAGGAGCTTTTCTCCGTCCCGTACAACTTCGACTTTGTCATACGCGACTTTGAGGTCTGCTTTGAGGATGGTTCGCTCCCGGCAATACTTGTATTTTATGACGGACTTGTAAACCAAACCTATCTCAACCGTGATATTATGCGCGGCCTGCTACAGCCCTCCGGAAAGCTCCCCGACAGCAGCGTTATCGAAGAAACCCTGTATAAAAAAATAATCACGCTGGCACCGTTGACCAAGGAAACCGATATGGAAAGCACTGTCGAAAAGCTGACCTTCGGTCACTGCGCCGTATTTATCGAGGGCTGTACTTGCTGTTTTGCGGCAGATGTAAAGGGCTGGGACAAACGAGGTGTAGATGCCCCCACACGTGAGGCGAGTCTTTCCGGCCCTCAAGAGGCATTTAACGAGGTAATAATGACCAATCTTGCCTTAATACGCAAGATTCTAAAGGATCCGGCTTTGATCGCCGAGAACATAAAGGTCGGAAGCAAGAGCCATACCCCGTGCGCAATGCTTTACATCGATGGCGTTACAAACCGCAGTCTTGTACACGATGTAAGACGACGTCTTGAGCTTATCGATATTGACTATATATTTTCCTCATCGGATATCGAAATGCTGCTGGAGCGTTCCTCCTTTGCGCCCATGACTCGCACACTCAAAACCGAGCGTCCCGATCGTGCCGCCTCTATGCTCGCCGAAGGAAAGGTAGTTATCATCGTCCAAGGGAGTCCTCATGTATTGATTCTGCCCACAACGGCGGCAGACCTGATCGAAGCCTGTGAGGACAACTATGTCAGGGTTCCCGAGGCAAATTTTATGCGCCTGGTGCGAATTGTCGGTCTTGGACTTTCTCTGTTTTTGCCCGGACTGTTCATTGCCGTAATGCTGTTCCACCGTGAAATACTGCCGTCCGACCTTCTCCTTGCAATCGAAGCCAGCCGCGAGGTCGTTCCCTTTCCGCTTGTGGTTGAGCTTATCTTGATGGAGCTTGCCTTTGAACTGATAAAGGAGGCCTCTGTCCGAGTTCCCGGCTCGGTTGGCTCTACCATAGGGATAATAGGCGGTCTAATCCTCGGCCAGGCGGCAGTTGACGCAAATATCGTCAGCCCCATTTCAATAATAATTGTATCAATCGCCGGTCTCGGTGCCTTTGCCTCCCCCTCTGTTGCTCTGGCACGCTCCGTCGCCGCACTGAGGTTTATATTTATTATCGCCTCTGCCGCCGCGGGAATTTTAGGCTTTGCGTGCGCTCTTTTTGCCCTCTCTGCCCACCTTTCCGCAGCCTCAACCTTCGGTGTGCCGTTTCTGTCACCGATAACGCCCCGTGACGGAGATTCCGCTTTGGACGCCGTCCTTGTAAAGCCCATATGGAAAAAGGAACGTCGCCCTCAAAACCTTAATACTCAAGACCCGATTCGTCAGCCTCATATAAGCAGAAAATGGATGAAGTAGTTTGATTTAAAAGTTTTATTGCCGCACAGACGGCGGATAAGGAGATTTCTATGAACACAAGAGAATATATCGGCCGTTGGGAGTTAATTTGTATTGTTTTTAACTCTGTTTTATACAAGCTGTTTGTCGCCCGTCCCGAAGCATATATTGAATACGGCGGTGCGGCAGCATGGCTGTGCGCCCTGTTTTCGGGGCTGATTTTTCTCGCTGTACTGTACCTCCTGCTTAAACTATACAGCCCCATAGCGGATGAGGGTATAATCAGCTTTGCCGCAAGGCGCTCGCACAGGCTCTCCGCCTTGATTTCCGGTGCCGCCGCCGTGTATTTTTCTCTCTCCTTCCTCTATGTGCTTTACTCGGCATATAACGCTCTTAGGGCATCGGCATATGCCAAATCGCCCCTGTGGTTCATATCCCTGTTCCTTATCGGTGCATCACTGTGCGCTGTTATATACGGACGTCGATCGGTTCTGCGTATACACTCCCTCTGCGCCGCAGGCAGTGCGGCGGCACTTCTGCTTATTGTCCTGCTGAGCCTACGCTCCGGGGATATATATAATATTACTCCTATCCTCGGCAAGGGCGCACTCAGCACCTTCGGCAAGGGTCTGTCCACCCTGACCATGCATTCGGGAGCGGCGGCAATATTCTTTCTCCCGCGGCACAAGGCACCCTACTCTTATACAAAAACCGTCATGGGTGCAGCCTCTGCGGCTGTCATCATAAACGTCCTGGTAATTATCTCCTTTTCTCTAAACTTCAGCTATGAGGCCGCCGAAGCCGTTCACCCCCTCCTGCTCACTCTCACCAAATCATCCGAGGTAAATTCTATTGCGGCGCACCCGGACCTGATTTACCTTGGTGCGCTTATAAACTCCGTCCTGCTCTATCTGACGTTATCCCTATACATCGCCCGAAAGTGTGCTGCGCACTGCATTAAAAGGCACAAAAGAATCAGCTCCGCCATACTTTGTCTGCTGCTCACCCTCTCACTTTGCGGATGCTATGACGGCAGTGAAGTCGAACGCAGTGCCTATGTTGTCGCTATCGGTGTAGACTCGGTCGGAGACGGCGGCTATAGGTATACCTTTCAGCTTTCAAATCCCCTTGAGTCCGGCGGAAGCATGGGTGCCGAGGAGAAATCCGCAGAAAATTCCGGCAGCGAAAGTGAGGGAAGCAAAACCGTTGATAACGTCACAGTAAACGCAGGCAGCCTTGACGCAGCAAAGGACAGACTTCAAAGTCTGATTTCAAAGAATATAAGTCTATCCCACATGAAGCTGGCGGTATTCTCCTTCGCTGCGGCGGACAGGTCAATGCTCTCTCATACCCGAGAGCTTCTTAACTCCTCCGAGGTACGCCCCTCGGTCAATCTCTGTCTCTCGGATAACGCCGAGGAATTTCTGAAATCGGTAGATCCTACTCTCGAGGTGAGTGCCGTCCGATACTATGAGCTTTTTTTCGGCAACGAGAATCTTCCCTACGCCCCCACCTCTCAGCTTAGGGATTTTGTCAACAGAAGCTTGGATAAGGCATATGACGCCGTTGTTCCCATAGTAGGTAAGGACGGCCTGTCCGGAATGGAAATATTCTCCGACGGCACTCCCGCCGCTCGCCTCGGAGCCCGTGAGGCAATGGCGTACAAGCTCCTTACCGGCTCGCTGTCGGATGCCTGTATAGAGGACGGCGATTCCTACGCAGTCATTTCGTGTACAAAAAAGCCGCATATAAAGGTTTCAAAGTCGACCGACGGCACAAATGTCAGCATATGTCTTAAAATAAACATCAAGGCTCTGTACGGCAATATGGACATCTCTGCCCATGTCGAATCCATGCTTCGCGATACTGTTTCTCAATGCCAAAACACCGGTTGTGACATTCTTGGTATAGGCCGTAAAATCAAGGGTCGCTGCCTTACCCAGTCGTCATGGGAAAGTGTGCATACGCATGATAATGTTAATTCATGGCAATTTAACTACAATATTTTATTAAATAATGGCAATAGTAACCAATTTTTACAAAATTGATGTATTTTTTGTCAAACCCACTTGACAACTGTAAAAATTTGATATATACTGTAATCATGGTCGACCAAACCAAAGCATTAATATCAGGAGGTTTTTATTATGAGTATCAAATCAACCGGCATAGTAAGAAGAGTTGATAGGTTAGGAAGAATTGTTCTCCCTAAAGAGCTTCGCAACACAATGAAGATCAGCCATGAGGATCCGCTGGAGATCTACGTTAAGGACGAGTGTATTATACTTAAAAAATACGAGCCTGCGTGTCTCTTCTGCGGAAACGCAACCGACATTATTACCTTTATGGATAAAAAAATATGTCGTGAATGTGCAGAAAAGCTCAAAGAAATGTAATTTTCACGCATTTATTTGATCGTATGCAGCATACATATATTCTGATCTGATGCAACGAGAGAATTATTCTGTATGACAAACTTTTTTGTTTTTCTTTTTAACAGAGGGCACGTTTAGCCCTCTGTTTTTTTATCAGCAAGCTCTTCAGGGATAGCCGAGATCATCAGCACAGAAAAATCCGCCCTGTTGGACATCCAAAGGGCGGAGCTTATATTGCCGCAAATATTTACATTACATAAAGCAATATCATAAGAAAGTGAAGCACACTTCCGACAACACAAAATATATGAAAAACCGAATGCATCCACTTATGCTTCTTTCCTATTACATAGAATGCGGCACCGACGGTATATGCAATTCCTCCGGTCAAAAGAAGTACAAAAGCAGCCATCGGCAGGAGCCTGATAACCAGGTTAATTCGCGCAATGATCATCCATCCCATAACAAGATAGCAAATCAGCGAAAACACCTTATATCGGCGCAGGTCAATTGAGTTCAGCGTTATTCCGATAGCAGCCATTCCCCATATCACACCGAACATAAGCCATCCCTCAAAGGTACTGTACTCCCTCAATGTGCAAAGTGCAATAGGTGTATACGTTCCTGCGATTAAAATAAATATCGAGCAGTGATCAATAATCTGGAACACACGCTTTGCCGTACCGGCAGAGCGCAGACCGTGGTAAATACTTGACATTGTGTATAAAATCAGCATTGTCGTCCCGAATATAACCCCGGACACAACCCCGTATCCGTTGCCGTGTATTGCCGCAAATATGCTGCAAAGCGTAATGGCACAAATGCCGGCCGCACCGCCGACAATATGCGAAACCATGTTAAATATCTCTTCACCCTTACTGTACACCGGCAGTACCCGATCCTTAAGCTTTACTCTTGCCCTTGTTTTCATTGCTTAAACCACCTCAGTAAATCGAATTATAAATCGGAGCAACGCAGAGCGGTGCTCGCAAGGAGCAAAGCCCCACACAGACTGCAATCTGTGTAGTGAGCGATAGCTCTTCAAAGTTTCGGCGGGAGACTAAAACTCCCACTGTAATTCTGAAATGTAACCCGCCTTAGAGGCGGTGAACATCTGAATCTGCATCTACATTTAGATTACAATGCCTCACTACATAGTATCACATATTAGATGATATGTCAATAAAAATCATGTTAAGAATTTGTAAATATTTTAAGCATTGCAGCGCAAAGCAATGCTTGCAAGGAGCGATGGCTCTTTTCTATGCTTAAAAGCCCTCACACCGTCCAAGCAGACGGCGGAGAGCTTTTCAAAGTGCAAAATGTTTTTATGCAGCAAAATTATTGCTGCTTATTGTTATTCAGCATAACAACCTTCAATCTGAACTTGTTTTTACCAAGCAGAACAACATCTCCGTCCTCTACCTCGGCACGCTTGATTTTCTCATCATTCAACATTGTTCCGTTTGTGGAATCCAAATCCTCGAGCCATACGGTGCCGTCCGAATATGTAAATCTGCAATGTGTACCCGACACCGCTCTGTCTGACAGCATAAGCGTATTTCCGCTTCGTCTGCCGACCGTTGCCAAATCCGCAAACTCCACTACCTTGACCTCTGCGTTATTTATACCTGTCATGGTTATACGCACATTCATCTTTTCAGGCTCAGGTTCATCAACCGTATCGGCTACCATTTCCTCATTCTCGGCGTCCTGCTCTTCCGCATCGGCTCTGTTCGAATTTTCTTCCTCTATGCTCTCGGCATCGGAATTTACGGCTTCTTCAACCTCCTGCGCTGTTTCTCCGTTCACATCTGACCCGTCCGCCTCATCGGTGACATCGTTCTCTTCCGACTCACTCTCTGCGGCTCTGCTTTCCTCAGCTTCTTCGGCTTGGTCTTCTTCAGCTTCCGCCGCTTCTTCTGACGCTGCACACTCAACACCGTCGGAAATAACCTCGCTCATCTCAACTTCGTCCGTCAACACCGAGTTCTGCCTTACCCTAACAAGCAGCGAAATCAGCAGGAAAAGTATTCCGATCAATGCAGCAGCCGCCCCGGCAAGCATAATGTACCCCGAAAGCTCTATCTGGCTAATCGACATCAGCCCCGCAGCCGTCGTTTCCGCATACACCGTACAACCCGCCGCACATAAAACAAACACCGCCGCAGCAAGCTTTTTCATATAATCACCCTAAACCTTTCCTGCGGCACACGCCGCTTAAACATAAAACTATTTCTTACCTGTTCTGATAAACTCAATTATTTGTTCGACGTCATCGAAATCGTCGTAATCGCCGACTATTCCGCTTCGGTGATACACAACTCCGCATGCCTCGTTTCGCTCTAAGCAGTCAAGCAAATCATCAACTCCATAGCGCTGTATAAACAGGCGAAATGCAGCCGGCTTAATCTTCGAGAGAAGTCCCCTTGAGCATTCCTCCCGACAATCGTAGCATCCGCTGTAATCCTTTTCCATCGAGCATTTTCTGTTTTCACACCATGCAGCACCGGAGCAGCTGTCATCACGGCAGCCCCTGCACTCATCATTCTTTGAACACACACAGCACGCAAGTCCGCACCGCGCAATCCCCAATTCTCTTTTCATTTTATCCTCTTTTGCTCCCCCGACCGACACCAAATCATAAACCTATCAAGACAACCGGCCGAAAGCCTAAATTCATTGTTTTTGGCGAATTCATTGTTTTTGGCAGGTTCGGGTTTATCCTCTCACCCTAACCGTTATGGCACACATAGAATCCTTCAGCCTTGAATATTTTTGGCGGCTGACGTTCTTCTCCACGGTCTTAACCATAATATCGAGCCAATTCTGCGCACTTGACGATTTTTTCAATGCCTTTTCGATTTTCCGCTCATGTATTGAGCTCCAAAATCCGTCCGTACATATGAGCATGCTGTCTCCCGGCCGAAGCTTTTGCGGCTGAGAAAATTCAAATTCCGGCTGAGCTTCGCCGCCCAGAACTCTGCTTAGGCTGTGCCGCGCCGCATTCTTTCGGATTTTGGGGTATCTTATCTCCCCGGCAGCGTACAGGGCATATGCATCACTGTCGTCGGGGGTAATGTCATACAGAAGGTTATCGCGAAGATGATAAACTCTGCAATCACCGATGCTCCCCCATACGGCAACCTCTCCGTCGGTCAGGAGTATCGCCGCACTTGCGGAAAGCGGCGGCTCCTGTACACGAAGTATCGTGTCCGCATTTCCTAAAAATTCCTTAATCGATGATTTAGTAATTGCTTTTGTTCTCTCAAAGTCAGAAATTATGGACTGAACCGCAAGCTGCGCCGCACCGCGGCTGTCGCGCCCGTCCGCAACGGCAAAGCAGGTGCAATACCCTGCCTCGGATATTGCAGAGCTGTCACTTATATATTCCGTCGCACCCTGTTTGACAAAAGATGCAAAATCCAAATTATTCTCCGTCCTTTCCGAGCTGTTACTTATTCTTCATAATACGCTAACTATTATACAATAAATTATATAAAAAGTCAAATAAAAAAAGCCCATCAGACGGTATAGATTATCCTTAGATATGACTTAGCCCTTCATTCGGCATAATCTTTTAGTGTTTTTGGCAAGTAAATATCTATTTTGCACCTCTCCTTTGAGGATAATCAGCCTAAAGCATCATGCCTTAACCTTCAGGTTGTGCTCTCCCTGAACGCTGATTGATTTAATAAGCTGATTTCCCACAGCAATCTTCACTATCTCCGCACTGTTAATCTCGCGGTTAGCCGCAACGGCAATATCAAGCTCAAGCTTGTTATCCGGAAGCCGTTCAAAAGCAATTTCCTCGATTTGAATATCATACTCGGAAAACAGATTTTCCACGGAGGTCAGCGCATTTTCACTGTTTTCGACGATGATATGTATCTGCTCCTCGTTGGGCGTGTAGAGGATTCTGAGATTCTTATGCAGTATGATCTGCGAAACCACAATAACCGCCGTTGCGGCGGCTGCCATAACATACATCCCTGCACCCATGGCAATCCCCACGCCGGAGGTCGCCCATATTCCGGCAGCGGTCGTAAGCCCCTTCGGGGTTCGCTTGTTGAAGTAAATCATCCCGGCACCGAGAAAGCCGACACCGCTGACTATCTGCGCTCCGATTCTCGACGGATCCGCACCTCTCGTCCCGAATGCACCGTTTGCAAGATCCTCAAAGCCGTATTTTGATACGATCATCATAAGTGCCGACGCAACCGCCACAATCAAATGCGTGCGTATTCCGGCACCCTTACCTCTGCTCTTTCGCTCGTAGCCGATAACCCCTCCGCATACCGCAGAGAAAACAAGCCTGATTAAAAATTCACCCTGTACCAATAAGTATTCCGACATCCTATCATCCCTTTCCGTTAAAATACTTTTGTATCCTGAACAGGACGCAAAAATTAAATAAAAAACACACCAAACCAAGACTATCGGTATCTGATAAAGTCAAGCTTTGACGCGTCTCCAAATCTCTGCATCTCTGTATTTAATTATTTATATATTATCACAAGCGCCGCAATATGTCAAGAAAAAATTAAAATCGGAGTTTCCCAATTTGAGTTTCCGAATTTTTTACGCAAATCATATTTTTTGAAATATTTATACATTGCCGACCGGGAGCGGCAGGTCGGAACAGGGCTTCGGGCTGTTAATTCATATAAATATTTCAAAAAATTGCTTATATTCACATACTTAAATGCTGTTAAATACGCAATTTTAAAATAATTTTTATTGAATAATTGCCCTGCGCCCATACAGTAGCCAAGCCCAACTGCAATGAAAAAATTATTTTAAAATTTATCAGTGTATCAAATCGCAGATAATTTCAAATTTGAATTTGCGTTTTTACTTTTACTTACGCCGTTTATTGCACTTTTGTCTTCAAATTTCGGGGAAACTCAAAAAATTAAAATCGGAGCAACGCAGGGTATATTTTCACATTTTTACGGGCGGAAAATGCACGATTTAATCGGCATCTCCGACCTTCTTCTCATCCTTTTCGCCTCCCGCAAGCTTCTCAAGCTCCGCCTTAAAGGTATCAATATCCTTAAACTGCTTATAAACCGAGGCAAATCTGACATAGGACACCTCATCAATATCACGCAGTCTGTCCATAACCATCTCACCGATTTTCACGCTTGACACCTCACGCTCCAGCGAATTATGGATTGCGGACTCTATCTCGTCAAGCATTTTATCCACAGTATTAATCGATACGGGTCTGCTGGCGCAGGCGTTCATAATTCCGCGCTGAAGCTTCTCTCGGTCATACTGCTGTCTTGAGCCGTCTTTTTTTATTACAATAATCGGAACACTTTCGATTTTCTCATATGTTGTGAACCTTCTGCCGCAGTTCAGACATTCTCGCCTGCGTCTGATAGCGGTTCCGTCATCGGTAGAACGGGAATCAACAACCTTACTTTCCAAATTTCCGCAGTATAAACAGCGCATATATTTATCACCCCACCTGAAATGTCTTTCCCTGAAATTAAATCGGAGTAACGCAGAGCGATGCTTGCAAGGAGCAGAGCTTGCGTCAGATTGCAAGTGCGCACGGGGAGCGTTAGCTCCTCAGGGCTTCAGTGGGAGATTATAACTCCCGCCGAAATTCCGAATCGGACCCCGCCGCCCAAGCGGCGGGGACATCTGCACATATACAATATTTTAAACCACATACAATAATAGCTTTTAAACATCTTTTTGTAAAAATTATAACCTAAGCAAATTTTTATGTCAATAAATTCAAAAAATTGTTGTCATAAAAAAACTTTTTTGTTACCCGGATGTAATCTTAGCTCGGTTTCCGCTCACTTCAGCTCGGCGATCGTCACACCATCCTCGCCCTCGCCGTATTTTCCCAGACGATAGCTCTTTACATGGGGATGTCGGCGCAGCATTATCTGAATGCCGCTGCGCAGTGTTCCCGTCCCCTTACCGTGGATTATGCTGACCGTTGAAAGCCCGGACATAACCGCCTCATCCAGGAACTTATCGGTTGCGTTCTCTGCCTCCTCAAGGCTCATCCCTCTAAGGTCAATTTCGCTCTTTGCCGCCTCACGCCGAAGTCCGCCGCCCATGCCTGCGGTCGATGTCGAAGCACTTCTCTTTCTTTTTGCGGGTGCTTCCTCCTGTGCCGCCGCAAGATTATCCGCATGGGCGGTAATCTTCATTATTCCCACCTGCACCACGGCGGTATTGTCCTTCTTATTTATCGAAAGGATGCTGCCTCGGTCACCTATGTCACAAATTATAACATCAGCACCCGGCTTTAAGGTATTGAGATTCACTCCGCCCGCCGGCTTAGGACGGTTCTTTTCCTTGGGCGGCTTGTTATTTTTAAGCTTCAAGCCCAGCTCGCGCCGCATCTCCTGCATTTTCCGCAGAGCTTCACGCTCATCCTTTTCCTTCCGCGCCTTTTCAATCTCCTCCATCTGCCGCTCTATCTCACTCTGCGCCCTGACAATAATCTTCTCCGCCTTCTCACGAGCCTTGTCGTAGATTTTGTCTTTTTGCCTCTCTATTTTGTTTCGCTCCTCAGCAAGCTCACGCCGCAGCCGCTCCGCTTCCCGTCTGAGCCTCTCCGTTTCCTCTGAATTTCTCTCCGCCGACAGTCTGTTTTCCTCCAGTCCGGACAGAACCTCCTCGAATCTGACACTGTCCTCCGACAAAAGCTGCTGTGACTTTTCGATTATCCTCGTCGACAGACCAAGCCTCTCGGATATGGCAAAGGCATTGCTCTTTCCGGGAACACCGATCAAAAGCCTATAGGTAGGGCTTAGTGTTCTCACATCAAATTCGCAGGACGCATTTTCAACCCCGTCCGTCGTGAGCGCATAGGTTTTCAGCTCGCTGTAATGGGTGGTGGCCGCAATCATTGTACCGACAGAGCGAAAGTCCTCGATAATCGCCGTTGCAAGTGCCGCTCCCTCGGTCGGGTCGGTTCCCGCACCGAGCTCGTCAAAAAGCACAAGACAGCCGCTTGTGACCTTATCCGAAATTTCGACTATATTTTTCATATGTGACGAGAATGTAGAAAGGCTCTGCTCTATACTCTGTTCGTCGCCTATATCCGCAAAAACATTCGGGCATACCGGCAGAGAGCTGCCGTCCGCTGCGGGAATGTGCAGACCTGCCTGCGCCATAAGGCAAAACAGTCCCAAGGTTTTCAGCACAACGGTCTTTCCGCCCGTGTTCGGCCCGGTAATTACCAGCGTGTCAAAGTCACCGCCCAGCTCGATATCCACCGGCACAACCTTAGTCTTGTCAATCAGCGGATGCCTCCCCCTCTTGATTTCGATTTTCGGCTCACGATTTATCTGCGGCACCGATGCCTTCATGTCAAGTGCCAGTTTCCCCTTTGCAATTACAAAATCCAAGTGTATAAGCGTGTCATAGTCCGTGCGTATTTCCTCCGTTACCTCTGCCGCCTCAGCGGATATTTCAAGGAGGATTTTCTCTATCTCCGCTTTTTCACGCACGCCAAGCTCATGCAGCTCATTATTGGCGTTCACCACGGTTTCCGGCTCGATAAACACCGTTGACCCTGACGAAGACATATCGTGGGCAATACCTCGAACCTCCGTTCGATACTCTGCTTTAACGGGCACTACATACCTGTTGTTTCGCACTGTGACAATCGGATCCTGCAAAAATTTTCTGTAATACTGCGAATGTATCATTGAGTCAAGCGTCTCGCGTATTTTCGCCGAGGCATTCCTCATTTTCCGGCGCACCGCAGCAAGCTCCGCTCCGGCTCCATCCGCCATTTCGCTCTCGGATATGATTGAGGAGGTTATCCTCTCCTCAAGCCTCTTTTCGGAACACAGCTCCTCAACATATCCGTACAGAACCCCCGTTTGCTCTGCGGTGTACCTTTTCATCAGCCTTGCGCCCTTTAAGATCCTCGCAATGTTCAAAAGCTCTGCCATGGACAGACCGCCGCCTACGGCAAGCCGCTTCAGCGATTCCTCCGGTGATGCAAACGACACCTGCTCCGGCGTTCCGTATTTCAAAAGAAGCGTCACCGCCGCATCCGTCTCATCCAGTGTCTGTACAACAGCGTTGTACTTTGAGGACGGCACAAGTGCCAAAGCCTTCTCCTTTGCCCCGTCGTTTCGGGCAAGCTCAGCAAGGCGAAGCAGTATTTTATCAAATTCCAGTGTTTTAAGCGTTTTACTATCCATAGGTCAAGCAGCCTTTCGCAAATTTGTTTTATGGGCGGCTCACCGCCTCACTCGTAAAATAACCAATTTCTATATAAATAACCAAATTGCTTTATAATTATTCCGTATTAAAAAATTAGCGCTAATTACGAAAATAAGCATACCCTGCAACGGATATGCTTATTAACATTTTGATTGAACTCGGTTACTGAACTCGGTTCGTCACATGCCCAAAAGCAATGACTATACGGCGCGGTTTACCTTACCCGATCTCAAGCATCTTGTGCAAGCATACACCTTTGTCGGGGTGCCGTTAACGATAGCCTTAACCCGTCTAACATTGGGCTTCCAAGCCTTATTTGCTCTGCGGTGTGAGTGAGAAACCTTGATTCCAAAGGTAACGCCCTTTCCGCATATTTCGCATTTTGCCATACAGATACACCTCCTTCAGCAATTTATCGTTCCGCTCAAGGAATACCCCCGTGCGGATAATTAAGTCATTCTGCCGCATTTGCCGCAGAAAATTATTACAGATTAATGTATATTAATCATTAACAAAAATACTCAACTTGGATATTATAACAGATAAAATCGAATAATGCAAGTACTTTTTTTAATTTTTCAATTATTTTTATCGTTTTTTAAATTATTTTTACCTGTTTTTCAATATTATCACAAAGCATTTGAGGCTTTCTCAAGGAAAATACAGTCTATACCGGCTTCACGCTCCAGTCTATAGGCTCCTCCCCCTCAGCTGTCAGGAAGTCATTGCACTCCTTAAAATGACCGCAGCCGAAAAACCCGTTATACGCTGACAAAGGGCTGGGATGGGCGGCTGTCAGTATCCTATGTACGGGATTTGTCACAAGCTCCGCCTTGCGTTTGGCGTTTGCACCCCAAAGCAGAAATACAATCGGCCTCTCCCTCTCGTTCAGTATTTCAATCACACGGTCAGTGAATATCTCCCAGCCTATATTCTTATGGCTGTTCGCCTCCCCTGCCCTCACGGTCAGAACCGTGTTCAAAAGCAGCACCCCCTGCCTTGCCCAGCAGGTAAGCTCTCCGCAATCGGGCGGCTTAATTCCGAGCTCGCTTTGTATCTCCTTGAAAATATTCTTCAGCGAGGGCGGCGGTTCAACTCCGCGTCTCACCGAAAAGCAAAGCCCGTGAGCCTGTCCCGGTCCGTGATACGGGTCCTGTCCGATTATTACCGCCTTTACATCGGAATATGTGGTGTATCTTAATGCGTTGAAAATATCATACATATCCGGGTATATTGTTCTTGTCTTGTACTCGTGCGCCAAAACCGACCGCAGCTTTTTATAATAATCCTTTTGAAATTCTCCGCTAAGCAGAGCATCCCATTCGTTTCCTATACTTACCATAATAATCTCCATTCCGCCGCCCTGCATTGGCACAAATCGTAATTAAACTTCTCTTATCCGCAGGGCAAGGAATGATAAGAGATTATTACACCCATGTGCGTTTCTAAGGCTTATGCCGAGGAAAATTTCGCACGGGCAATTAAATCCGCCGGAGGCATAACGTGAAAGGAACTTTCACGTTATATACCATCCTTTACTTAAATATATTATACTACAAATTAATATAAAAGAAAAGAAAAATTTTACTGTGTATAATATTTTTTTCACCTCGTATACTAACATAAAATACCGCGGCAGGAAGGCTGAACCGCAGCCGCCGCAAGAAACGGAGTCTTAACCTATTATGAAAGCTCTTATCAATAATACCAAAGCTCTCATTATTTCCTCACCGTCAATGTATTCCTTAAGTCCTATCGCCGACGCAAAGGACATATGTACCCTGCAAATTATGGGAAAGCCGATAATCTACCATATCAACAAATATCTCGAGGGCTTCGGAATCACCTCCGTTCAATACTGTGCAAGCATGAATTTTTCCGAATATCTCACTGAAGGTGAGACTGTTATAATGCTTGATGTCAACACACTGACAAGCTTTGACCTCAGAAAGCTTTTGAAATTTCACTCATCAGACACCGCTGTCACCGCCGTACTAAACAACCGTGACACCTCCTCCGACAACACCTGCGTAATATTGAATCGAAACGGTTTCGCCGAGGAGCTGACCTCTGCCGCCTACCGCAAAATTCCATTTTCTCACCCTCTCGGCGGTATATACACCGTGACTCTCACCGACTCTCTCAAAAAGGCACTCACCGGCTGCGAAACAAACGGCGCAGAGCTGATAAAATCCTGCCTTGCCGCCGGAGTACCGGTTAAGGGCCTGGTATCCGATGCAGAGTTTATGCAAATCAAAACCGTCTTTGACTACATGGAATGTCATAAAAAAATAATGGACGGTTCCCTGCCCGTTAAGACCAACGCCAACCTGCTCCGTGACGGACTTTGGATAGAGGACGGCGCAGAGCTTTCCGACGGAGTAATACTTGAGGCCCCCTCCTACATCTCATCGGGCTGCAAAATAGAGCGCGGAGCGAAAATAGAGAGCAACACCTATATCGGCCGCGACTGCATAATTCGCAAAGGGGCAAGGCTTTCACATACGATCACGGGACAACGCTGCTGCATATCCGAGAACGCAGACATATCGGGTGCCGTTCTCGCAGACAGCATCAGCATCGGCACCGGCTGCCGCATATCCGAAAATGCGGTCATCGGCAGCGGCTGTCGGCTTGAATACGGGTGCAGCATTGGTCCAAATGTTAAAATCTGGCCGAACAAGCGTGTAGGCGCCAAGGTGCGCCTGAGCGACAGTCTTATCCGCGCCAGCTTCGGCACGGAAAGGCTGCTGAAAAATTCCGCAATACGCGGCGAGATAAATGTCGATATCACCCCTGAATTTATGGCAAAGCTCGGTTCTGCCGTCGGCACACTGTTTTCCGATTCAAAATTCGGCATAAGCTACGATTTCTCCCCCGCATGCGCAATGCTCGCTCAGGCAATGTGTGCCGGGCTTACCTCAACCGGCTGCGAGCTGTGTCTCTTCGGCGATCAGACTCTGCCCGTAATGCGGAGCGGCATCAGATACTATCACCTCTGCGGCGGAGTACACATAAGCCAGAACAGCACCGACGGAGTTTTCTTCCCTGAAATCACCTTTATTTCGAGCAGCGGAGCCGGGCTTGACAGCCGCACAGAGAGAGCGTTGGAGGGAATATTTTTCGGAAATATGTTTCTGCGCTGCGGTGCGGAAAAGCTAAAGGACGGCGTTGACTACAGCGGCTATAAAACCGTATACCGTCAGAAGATACTCAACGGCTTAAAAAGTCGACGTTTCAACCGAAACATGGAAATCCGAACCGTATCGGAGACGGTGTCGGAGAACCTTGAGGTTATTTTGTCTGAAATAGAGAAGCTTACAGATGCCGCCCACGTCAGGGAATTTGAGGCAGACATCGACCGCAGCGGTCAGCATATCACGCTGTATTCCTCCGACAGCAAGATTATCGACCGGAACACATATCTTTCCATCTGCGCAATTCTTCTCGTCGAATACTTCGGCAGCAATGCCGCCGCTCTTCCGGTATCCGCTCCGAAAAGCGTCACGGATATGCTGAAAAATTCCGGAGTAGAAATAACGGAGTGCGGTGCGTCTGACCAAGACCTTTTAAAATCTACCCTCGAGAATAAGTTGCTCGACCAGTTTCGGCTGTGCTTTGACGGAGTCTATGCCGCAATTATACTCCTTGACTACCTCAACAGCAGGAATATGAGCTTCGACAGCCTTTTAAAGCGTATTCCGACCTCCTCCATGCACGAAAGCGAGATAGAATGTGCGGATACAAAGAAAAACGACGTTATACGTCGGCTTTACGAAAAGTATTCGGACGAAAAAACGGATCTGACCGACGGCATAAAAATATATCAAAGCAACGGCTGGGTGCTGATTATCCCCGAAAAGTACAGACATTGCATAAAGGTTATAACAGAGGGCTATACCACCGAAGCCGCAAAGGAATTAAGCACAATATTCACAAATCAAATAAAAAGACTTGCAAAACCGAATTAAATAGTGTATAATATAAAAAGCGGAATTTGTTCGGACACGGCAATTGCCTAAAGCAAACCGGAGCAACGCAGAGCGACAGCTCCTCAGAATTTCAGTCGGAGTTTTAATATCTCACTGAAATTCTGAAATGCGACTCGACTTAGAGGCGGGATACATCTGCACTTAGATTATATGCGCAGGTTTATTGCCACATTTTTAATCCCAACGGGATATTTTTATATGAATGAGCGGACTAATTTAATAAAAATATTGGAGGCGGCTGACGCTTCTCCGATTATTTTTGTTGACGAAAATTCTAAAACACTAACTATACTAAAACACTAACTATAACGGAGGTATAATATTGAAGAAAATCGAAAAAATCAGGTGGATACCACTTGGCGGCTTAAATGAAATAGGCAAAAATATGAACATTTTCGAATGCGGAAACGATGCGATAATACTCGACTGCGGAATGGCATTTCCGGATGACGATATGCCCGGCATTGACTGTGTCATTCCCGACATAACGTACCTGCATAAGATACGGAGCAAAATCCGCGGAATCGTCTTAACCCACGGGCACGAAGATCATATCGGTGCTCTCCCTTATGTTTTAAAGGAGATAAACGTGCCGGTCTACGGCACACGCCTGACCCTCGGGATTCTGCGAAATAAGCTTAAGGAGCACGGAATACTCAGCTCGTCAAAGCTCAACAATGTTGAAGCCGGCGAGTCCGTAAGGCTCGGATGCTTTAACGCGGAATTTATACACACAAACCATTCCATTGCCGATGCGGTGGCAATCGCTCTGCACACACCGGCAGGAATAATTCTGCACACGGGCGACTTTAAAATCGACCCGACCCCCATCGAGGGCGAAATGATCGACCTTGCTCGTATAGGCGAGCTTGGCAAGGAGGGGATTCTCGCCCTTATGTCCGACAGCACAAACGCCGACAGGCCCGGCTTCACTATGAGTGAAAAATCCATCGGCTCAACCTTTGAAAACCTTTTCGACAAGGCAACGGACAAGCGCATCATTGTTGCAACCTTTGCATCCAACGTACATAGGGTGCAGCAGATTGTAAATGCGGCTTATCAGCACGGCAGAAAGGTTGCCGTATCGGGGCGCAGCATGGTTAACGTCTTGAATGCGGCAATAGAGCTTGGCTATATGAACATTCCGAAAAACACGCTCATTGACCTTGACGAAATAGACAGGTATCCGAAGGAAAAGCTGGTAATCATCACTACCGGCAGCCAAGGCGAATCCATGTCCGCTCTTACCCGTATGGCGTTTTCCATTCACAAAAAGATCAATATCGAGCCGACCGACATGGTCATTATCTCGGCAAGTCCGATTCCCGGAAACGAGAAAACCGTTTCGAACGTGGTGAACGAGCTTTTGAAGCACGGTGCCGAGGTCGTACATGAGCGTCAGGATAACGTTCACGTTTCCGGCCACGCCTGTCAGCAGGAGCAAAGAATGATCATTGCACTGGCAAAGCCGAAGTACTTCATACCCGTGCACGGCGAATACCGACACTTGTGCAGGCACAAGGATTTGGCTCTGCAAACCGGGATGAATCCCAAAAATATATTTATATCGGATATAGGCAAGATTATTGAGCTGTCCGAAAAATCCGCAAAATTCGTCGGAAGTGTTCCCTCCGGGAAGGTTCTCGTTGACGGTCTCGGCGTCGGTGACGTCGGAAACATTGTACTCAGAGACAGAAAGCACCTGGCGGAGGACGGAATTATTATCGCCGTTATCTCTATTGACAAGCTAACCGGCGAATGTGTTTCCGGCCCGGATATCATCTCCCGCGGATTTGTGTATGTCAGAGAATCGGAGGACTTGATGGAATCCATACGCACCCTGACCGCCGATATAGTTGATCAATGTACAACAGGCTCCAATCTTAACTGGACAACTCTTAAAACAAGAATTAAAAACGATGTCGGTTCGTACCTATATTCAAAGACAAAGCGTCGTCCCATGCTTTTACCTATTATCATGGAGGTATAACAACAAAGGCTGCGGCAGTTTAGCCGCAGCCTTTTAATATTCACAGGTTTTATATTTCTTTGTCTTTATTTTTTGAAGTTCAAAAACGACTCGTCCGTCGGGAACCGTGCCGCAATTCCCAGCTCCTCCTCAATCCGAAGCAGACGGTTATATTTTGCGGTTCGATCCGTCCTTGACGGTGCACCCGTCTTTATCTGTCCGGTATTCAGCGCAACCGCCAAATCCGCAATTGTCGCATCCTCCGTCTCTCCGGAACGGTGTGACGCAACCGCAGTATAGCCGAACCTCTGTGCAAGCTGTATGGCATCAATGCTCTCGGTCAGTGTTCCTATCTGATTTACCTTAACCAAAATGGAATTTGCGGCACCGCTGTCTATTCCGCGCTTCAGCCTGCCGGTGTTTGTGACAAACAGGTCATCACCCACAAGCTGAACCTTCTTACCGAGGCGCTCGGTCAGCTTTTTCCAGCCGTTCCAGTCCTCCTCCGCCATTCCGTCCTCTATTGATATTATAGGGTATCTCGATGTCCATTTTTCCCAAAGACCGATCATCTCATCTGCGGACAAAAGCTTGTCTGCCTTCCAGAAGTAATACTTTCCGTCCTCACCCTTCTCCTTTGCCGCCTCATACATTTCTGTCGAAGCCGGATCAAGGGCAAGCTTAAAATCCTTGCCGGGCTTGAACCCTGCCGCCTCTATCGCCTCAAGGATTAGCACAATCGCCTCCTCATCGTCGGAAAGGTTGGGCGCAAAGCCTCCCTCATCTCCAACCGCAGTCGAATATCCTCTTTTGCCCAGTACGTTCTTCAGTGTATGGAATACCTGAGCGCACCACCTGAGTCCCTCCGAAAACGCCGCTGCTCCCGTCGGCATTATCATAAACTCCTGGCAGGTTATGGAGTTTCCGGCGTGTCGGCCGCCGTTTATAATATTCATCATCGGTACGGGCAATGTCCGTCCGTTCACACCGCCGATATAGCGGTAAAACGGAAGTCCGACCGCAGCGGCGCCTGCCTTTGCACAGGCAAGAGATACTGCGAGTATCGCATTTGCACCCAGCCGTGATTTGTTTTCCGTTCCGTCAAGAGAAATCATTGCTCGGTCTATCTCTGTCTGGTCAAGAACATTCATCCCGATAAGCTCGCTGCATATCTCTCCGTTTACATTTTCGACAGCACGGGTCACACCTCTGCCCATGTATCTTTTAATATCGCCGTCGCGAAGCTCACATGCTTCATATGCGCCGGTTGACGCTCCTGACGGAACCGAGGCTCTGCCCAAAATTCCGCCGTCAGCAAAAACCTCCGCCTCAACTGTGGGATTCCCCCTGGAATCCAGTATTTCCCGTGCCGAAACGTTTTCTATTCCGATATACGCCTTCATAAATCTACCTCCGTTTGCGTTGTATAATCTTTGCTTCTCGGGTTATTTTGCCTTAAATTCAAATTTTTATTCACCCGAAAACGCAAATGATGCAAACGGTTATACCGACATAACAAAGCATTGCAGCTTATCCGGCTTCTGCCGCAGGCAGACGGCGGGGGAGATTTATACAAACAAAATAAAATTCACAAAAAAGACGGCACACAGATGAGGATTTAAAGCTCATCTGTGTGCCGTTTTCATCAGTCTTCTATTCTTCTCAAATTAATTCTGCCCTTTTTTTCGTCTATCTCGATTATCTCAACCGTAACGGTATCACCCTCGTTTACAACGTCCGTCACCTTATCGACTCTCTTGCGAGAAAGCTTTGAAATGTGAATCAAGCCGTCCTTACCCGGCAGAATATTTACAAACGCACCGAAGTCAAGCACGCTTACAACCTTACCTGTATATATTTCGCCGACCTCCGGCTCCTTTATAATATTTTCGATCATGCGCCTTGCAGCCTCGCCCGACTCGGGATTAACTGCGGCAATATAAACTCTGCCGTCCTCTTCTATGCTGATTTTGGAATCGGTATCCGCCTGGATTCCCTGGATAACCTTACCGCCGCTGCCGATAACCTCACGGATTTTGTCTACCGGAATAGTCATATTGATTATCTTGGGCGCATAAGGCGAAATCTCTTCTCTCGGCTCGGGGATTGCCTTCAGCATAACCTCATCGAGGATATAGAATCTCGCATTCTTTGTCTGCTCCAGAGCCGTTCTGATAATCTCCGGTGTAAGTCCGTCAATCTTCAAATCCATCTGTATAGCAGTGATACCCTTCTTGGTGCCCGCAACCTTAAAATCCATATCGCCGAAGAAGTCCTCAACCCCCTGAATATCAACCATTGTAAGGAAGTCGTCTTCGTTCTCGGGGTCCGTAATCAAGCCGACCGAAATACCTGCAACCGGAGCCTTAATCGGAACACCTGCATCCATAAGCGCAAGCGTACTTCCGCAGACGCTGCCCTGTGAGGTTGAACCGTTTGAGCTTAGCACCTCAGACACCAGACGAATTGCGTATGGGAACTCCTCCTCGGACGGAAGCACGGGAACCAAAGCCCTCTCCGCCAGGGCACCATGACCGATTTCACGGCGGCCGGGTCCTCTTGAAGGACGGGTCTCGCCTACACTGAAGGACGGGAAGTTATAGTGATGCAGATATCTTCTGTACTCCTCGTTATCCAAACCGTCAATTATTTTTGCATCGTCCAAAGAGCCGAGAGTCGCAACGGTCATAACCTGGGTCTGACCTCTGCTGAACAGTGCGCTTCCGTGAGTTCTCGGCAGAAGCCCAACCTCCGCCGAAAGGGGACGAATCTCAAGGATTCCTCTGCCGTCAACACGCTTCTTGTCATACATAAGCCAGTTTCTGACAACGGTTTTCTGAAGCTTATAGAGTGCTTCGTCTATCTGTCCCTGAAATTCCTCTATGGGATACTTTTCTTCAAAATGGGTGTAAACATCCTCATATACAACGGCAAGACGTGCATCACGAACAGTCTTATCGTCCGTATCCATAGCCTGCTTTACCGCGTCCTCGGCATAGCCCTTTATATCGGCAAACAGCACCTCATCTACAACCATATGCTCGTATTCAAACTTGGGCTTACCTATTTCAGCCTGAATTTCGCCTATAAATGTGCAAAGCTTTTTGATCTCTTCATGGGCAAACATGATTGCATTGTACATAACATCCTCAGGCACCTCATTGGCACCCGCCTCAATCATAACAACCTTCTTCATGCTTCCGGCAACGGTGAGGTTCATATCGCTGACCTCTCTCTGCGCCTCGGTGGGGTTAATAACAAACTCGCCGTCAACCAGTCCAACATAAACCGATGCGATAGGGCCGTTAAACGGAATATCAGATACACACACAGCTGCGGATGAGCCTATCATCGCACAGAATTCGGGCGCATTGTCCTGTTCAACCGAGAGTACGGTGGACACGATGGACACGTCGTTTCTGAGATCCTTCGGGAAGAGCGGACGCATAGGTCTGTCGATTACCCTTGATGTGAGAATTGCATTTTCGGACGGTCTGCCCTCACGGCGTGTAAAGCCGCCCGGAATCTTTCCGACCGCATACATTTTTTCTTCATAGTCAATACTGAGCGGAAAGAAGTCAATACCGTCACGGGGCTTGTCCGACGCTGTTGCGGCGGTAACCACGACCGTATCGCCGTAGCGCACCAAAACAGAACCGTTTGCCAATTCCGCAACCTTTCCGAATTCGAGAGACAGCTTTCTGCCCGCCACCTCTGTTTCATAAATTTTAGACATAAGATTACCTCCTTAAAAATAAATAATTCAGATACGGGAGGTTTGCCTTAGCACTTAAAAGCAGGCACCATATCGGGTGCATGCTTTTAACTGCTAAAATCAAACTCTGCCCGCAGTCCGCATAGCAAATGTCAAAAGGGCAGCCGAAAAAAGGCTGCCCAAATGTGCATTTTAGTGTCTGAGACCTAACTTCTCAACAATAGCACGATATCTTTCGATATCCTTTTCAGCAAGATAGCTTAAAAATCTGCGTCTTACGCCGACCATCTTAAGCAAGCCGCGTCTTGAGTGGTGATCCTTTTTGTGATCCTTGAGATGCTCATTCAAGTGATTGATTCTGTAAGTAAGAATTGCAATCTGAACCTCAGGCGAGCCTGTATCACCTTCGTGAGTGGCATACTTCTTGATAATCTCCTGCTTTGTCTCCTTATCCATTGCTGTTTCACCTCCGTATATTTTATCCCCGTGAAACCCGGAACAGGGCGGTGAATGTGTACCCCATGCTCTGCGTTTCAGGTTACTAACGATTATAATACCACAGCGAAGCATTTTTGTCAAGTAAAATTCAGGCAATTTATTATTTATTTTCACGCAGCAAATTGTCAACCGATTATAAAATATAGGTTGACAATTTACCAACTTTATGATATACTGATTTCCGCAAGAGAGGTGAAAATATGACAACAAAGGAAAAGATAATAAAATTATTTGAAGAAAACAGAAATATTTACTTTTCCGGTGAGGATATTGCTCAGAAGCTGGACGTATCCCGAGGCGCAGTCTGGAAGGCGGTCAAATCACTGCAAAATGACGGGTATGCCATAGACGCAGTGACAAATAAGGGATACTGTCTATCCGATAAAACTGACATTCTGTCCGCTCAGGGGATTAAAAAATACCTGCGTTCCGAGCTTGAGGGTATGGATATCTCGGTTCTCCCTAAGGTATCTTCAAGCAATTCCCTTGTCCGCGACAAGGCGAATGACGGTGCGGCAGAATGGTCTATGATTATTGCCAACGAGCAGACCTCCGGTCGCGGCAGAATCGGGCGCAGCTTCTTTTCGCCCAAAGGCACGGGCGTATATATGAGCTTACTGCTTCGTCCGAGCGATTATTCTGCGGAGCAGTCCGTTCGAATCACCACGATGGCCGCTGTGGCAGTATGCGAAGCCGTCGAGGAAATATCCGGCGAGAGGGCGGAAATCAAGTGGGTAAATGATATTTTTGTTCGCAGAAAAAAGGTTTGCGGAATTTTGACAGAGGGTTCCTTCGGCCTTGAAAGCGGTCTTTTGGAATATGCCGTACTGGGAATCGGAGTTAATATTTACGAACCGGAGGGCGGTTTTCCCGAGGAGCTCAAGGACATTGCCGGTTCTGTTTTTCAAGCACCTCAGAGTGATGCAAAGAACCGCTTTGTTTCACAATTTCTGAACCGCTTCTACGGATATTACACCGCACCCTGTCAGGCTGATTATGTTGAGCAGTACCGAAGCCGCAGCCTCGTTATCGGCAGACAGGTCAACTTAATATCCGCCAATGAATCCAAAAGTGCTGTCGTCCTCGGGATAGACGATCAGTGCCGCCTACTGGTAAAGCATGATGACGGTACCGAAAATTGCTATTCATCAGGAGAAATCAGTATACGTTTTTAAAAAGGGGAGCTATGAATTCAATGAAAACAAAGAATTTAATCTTATGTGCCCTTTTCGTGGCACTCATCGCCGTGGGAGCGTTTATTCGGATTCCCATACCGGTTGTACCTTTTACCTTGCAGGTTTTATTCACCATGACAGCAGGACTTCTGCTCGGAGGCAAGCTCGGTGCGGTTGCCGTCACGGTATACATAGCCTTGGGTCTTTTCGGCTTACCCGTCTTTGCGGAGGGCGGCGGTCTTTCCTATATATTAAAGCCGAGCTTCGGATACATAATCGGATTTGCGGTCGGAGCCTATGCTACGGGCGTAATTGCCAATAAGGTTCCAAACCCCGGCTACAAGCGTTTGCTTGCCGCAAACTTTATCGGTCTTGGGATTGTCTATTTATTCGGAATGGTCTATTACTACCTGATGAGCAATCTCTATCTTAACGACCCGATAGGTCTGTGGCCGCTCTTCCTTTACTGCTTTATCTTGGTTGTACCGGGTGACATCGCACTGTGCATCCTCGGAGCAATTCTCGGGAAAAGGCTTATTCCTATTATGAAAAAGAACAGGACGTGATTTATAAAATGATGAGTTTAAAAATATTGACCGATAAGGTTTTAAACGGTGAGCAGGTCAGCAAGGCAGAGGCAATGTTCCTGTATGAGCAGCCGCTCTCCGAGCTGTGCGAGAGTGCTGATGAAATCCGCCGTCACTTTTGCTCAAACGGATTTGATATCTGCACGATCATCAATGCCAAAAGCGGAAGCTGTTCGGAAAACTGCAAGTTTTGCGCCCAGTCCTCCCACAGCCACACCTGTGCAGCACAATATCCGCTGCTTTCAAAACAGGAAATTCTGGCACAGGCAAAGACAGACCACGATCAGGGTGTGCTTCGCTTTTCCATCGTCACCTCCGGCAAGCGTCTGTCGGATGCGGAAGTAGATAAAATGTGCGAGGCGGTTCGGGAAATCAGAGATAAGGTTGGTATTTCCGTCTGCATCTCCTTCGGTCTGCTTAATGAAAAACAATATCGGAGATTGAAGGCTGCCGGCGTGACAAGGGTGCATAACAACCTTGAAACCTCACGCAGAAACTTCCCCAACATCTGCACCACACACACCTTTGATGATAAGCTCTGTGCAATTCGTGCAGCACAGGCGGCCGGGCTTTCGGTATGCAGCGGCGGCATTATGGGTCTTGGCGAAACGGTTGAGGACAGAATAGATATGGCTCTCACTCTCCGTGAGCTCGGCATCAAAAGCGTCCCTGTGAATATGCTGAACCCAATCCCCGGCACTCCGTTTGAAAGCAACGAAAAGCTGACGGACGAAGATATGCGGCGGATTGTCGCCGTATACAGATTCATTCTCCCCTCTGCCTCTATTCGGCTTGCCGGCGGGAGAGGCCTTCTCCCCGATAAGGGCAAGGGCTGCTTTACCTCCGGCGCAAATGCGGCAATTTCGGGAGATATGCTGACAACCGCAGGTATTACAACCAAAACAGACATGGAGCTTTTGAGTGAGCTCGGGTACGAAGCGAGGCTTTATAATGAGTAAGAACTTATTTATAACGGGAACAGGCACCGATGTAGGAAAGACCTATGTTACAGGACTGATTATAAAAAAACTCCGTGAAAACGGGAAAAATGCCGCCTATTACAAGGCGGCAATGAGCGGAAACATCAGACGGACAGACGGCAGTCTTATTCCGGGTGACGCCTTGCAGGTAAAAAATGTCTCGGGCATAAAGCAGCCTCTCGAGGAAATGTGTCCCTATGTTTACGAAACAGCCGTTTCTCCGCATTTGGCGTCGAAAATCGAAGGTAACCCCGTGGAAACGGAACAGGTGTTAAAGGGCTTTGACGAGGTCTGCGGCAGGTATGACTATGTTACGGTCGAAGGCTCCGGGGGCATTGTCTGTCCCCTTCGATTTGATGAACAAAAAATTCAGCTTGAGGATTTTATCACGGCTCGGAGCATGAGCTGCCTTATAATCGCTGATGCCGGTCTCGGCACTATCAATGCGGTTGTGCTGACACACGAATATATGAAGGCTCGCAAAATCACGACAAAGGGTATTATCTTCAATCATTACGTGACGGGCAATCGACTTCACGAGGACAACAAGCTTATGTGCGAATATATGACCGGGCTGAAGGCAGTCGCCTGCGTTAATGACGGTGACACGGAGCTTGATATTCCGTTTGAAGCTTTAGACAGGCTTTACGAATAGAACTTTACGAACAGAAACGAGGAAATAAAAAATGATTTGGTATCCGTACGAACAAATGAAAACAATGAAATCTCCTTATAAAATTGTAGATGCAGAGGGTGTCTATCTTTATACCGAAGACAAAAAGCTGATTGATTCGGTGTCCTCCTGGTGGAGTGTGATTCACGGCTACAAGCACCCGGAGCTGAATGGGGCGATTGAATCGCAGCTTGAAAAATTTGCCCATGTTATGCTGGGCGGTCTGACCCACGAGCCGGTGCAGAGGCTGTCAGACAAGCTTCAAAGCCTGCTTCCCGGGGATTTGGATCACTGCTTCTTTTCCGATTCCGGGAGTGTTGCCGTTGAGGTCGCCCTCAAAATGGCTCTGCAATATTACATGAACCGTGATGAAACACGGCGCACAATGGTTTTGGCACTTGAACACGCCTATCACGGAGACACCTTTAAAACAATGGAGGTCGGTGATGACGAGGACTATCATTTTGTGCTCAAAGCCTACGGCGAGAGCAAGAATGTTATCCATATTCCTACCGAAATCGAAGCACTGGAGAAGGCATTTGCAGAGTACCACGACCGTTTAAACTGCTTCATTGTCGAGCCGCTTCTGCAGGGTGCCGGCGGTATGCGAATGTATGATGTATCTTTCCTGAAGCGCGCCAGAGAGCTTTGTGATCGATACGGTGTGCTTCTTATCTTTGATGAGGTTGCCACCGGCTTCGGGCGAACGGGGAACCGTTTTGTTGCCGACTTGGTTTTGCCCGACATTCTTGTCCTCGGAAAGGCATTGACCGGCGGATATATCGGCCATGCCGTCACTGTGGCAAATCACAAGGTATATGAGGGTTTTTACGACGACAACCCCTCTCACGCTTTGATGCACGGTCCCACCTTTATGGGAAATGCTTTGGCTTGCAGCGTAGCACTGAAGTCCATCGAGGTGTTCGAGGAACAGGATTATATGTCCAATATACGCAGAATAGAAGAAATTACTCGCCGCGAGATGGACGGTTTTTCCGACCCGAGAATAAAAGAGGTGCGAATTATGGGTGCCTGTGTCTGTATTGAAGTATATAATTCCGACACAATCAAGGGATACCAACAGTTCGCCTATGATCGGGGCGTGTTCAGCCGCCCGTTCCTGAATTATATGTATGCCATGGTTCCTTATGTCATCAAAGAAGATGAGCTTGTCAAGGTGCTGACCACAATGAAAGAATGGTTTCAATAAAAACTAAAGAAATGGTTTAGATAATTGCTTTTGTGGATGCCTGTGCCGCTGCACGGGCATCTTTTTATCCGCCTTTCACAAATATATTTCGGCTCTACGATACGTTTATTGAAATTCTGCGCCGTATGCAGTATAATTGACTTATGGTTTTCAGAAAAGAATGATAATACAAAGCAGCACTGCTTTATAGGCGATTGTAAAATTAAAAATCCGAAATAATTTTAATAAATAATTGCCCTGCGCCCATACAGTTGCCAAGCCCAACTGCAATGAAAAAATTATTTCAGATTTTATTCGGAGAAAAATCATCATATATTTATTAAAAAAACGCTTAAAATCCGGCTTTTCAGACTTTTACAAACGGCTGTACAAAACAGCACTGCTGTATGAAAGGAGAACTCACAATGGACAATGTTAAAATTGGGCAGTTGATTTGCAGACTTAGAAAAGAAAACAACCTAACGCAGCTTCAGCTGGCAAGCAGAATGAACATCAGCGACAAGACGGTGTCAAAATGGGAACGCGGCCTCGGCTGCCCCGACATCTCTCTGATTTCGGATCTATCGGATATCTTTGATATTGATTTGGAAAGACTTCTCAACGGCGAGCTGAACGAAAATGATATAAACGGAGGAAATATGAAAAAATTAAATTTTTACGTCTGTCCGTCATGCGGCAATATAATTACCTCGGCGGCAGAGGCAGGTATTTCGTGCTGCGGAAAGAAGCTTAAGGCGCTTTCTTCGCAAAAGGCATCGGATAGCGAACGGCTGTCAGCGGAGGTAATCGAAAACGACTATTTTATCACAAGCAAGCACCCCATGCTTCGGGAGCATTATATATCGTTTACGGCTCTTTTGACCGCCGACACGATTATCCTACGCAGACAATACCCCGAATGGGATATGCAGATGCGCCTTCCCTTTATCGCTCACGGCAGACTTTTTTGGTATTGTACGAACCACGGTCTGTTTTATCAGGATATATAAATGTTCCGCAGCATATACGGGCATACACTCCCTATATAATTTCAAAACCGCGGCTCGGTATCAGAGCCGCGGTTTCAGCATGCCGCAAAATATAATCATTCATAGCTTCTCTCGACACTTTTTGTCCTCCTCCACTTAAGCGGCGATGTGCCCGTGTGCTTCTTGAAGAATTTATAAAACGTATCGTAATTCTGAAATCCGCATTTCAGCGAAATATTCTTTATCTCCTCATTCGTCTGCTCAAGCAGATTCTGAACCATATGCAGGCGGTGCTGTTCTACATACTCCGTAAAGGTTTTTCCCGTACACACCTTCACGATTTTGTTTATCGTCTTTCCCGTTATGCCGAACTCATTTTCGACATCCGGGATTCCGAAATTGAGCCTTGTAAAGTTGTTGTCAATAAAGCTCATAACCTCATCATAGTCCTCGTTTTTCTGCTTCCGCGCCTGCGCCAGCTCGCACAGAGAATCTATGTTATCCGCAATGTTAAACGCAATCTCATTGATACGCATTTTTCCATCGTATTTGATAAGCTCGCCGGTATAGTGCATTTTAAGCGCAGTCTCCGCCAGCGCGCCCATCTGACTGTAAAACAGCTTTTCTATATTCGAATCGCTGATTTCCGCACAGGTCATAAGCTCATACCACTGCTTATACACTATCTGCTTTGCCTCAAACGCCTCACCGAGAAGAATCGCTTCCTTAAGCTTTTCAACTGCAAGCGTTTCCGGCTTAAAACTCCCCGAGGCCGCATTTTCGGAGACGTCAAACACACCCATATAATCCACAAACCGATAGTAGCTTCTCACATAGCCGTATGTATAATAAAAATCCGAAATGCTGTCGCAGGGAATACTGATTATCGCGGTCAGGTCAACACCCTTACGGCTGATATCAAACCTCATCTCCGACAGAGCGGTGCGAAGCTCGCCTATGCTAAGCTCGCTGGAATAATCAAAGAACACGACCACCTCGCCCTTCTGCGGTGACAGAATAATATTGTGTTCGATATTATACTTATCCAAAAACAGCTCTATAATATTTTCCGTCAGGTTTTCATCATAAAATATAACAAACAGAAACGGCTGCGGAAAGTCTGGATGCTTTTTAAGTATAAAGTCGCACTCGCTACTGTCGAGAGGCTTCAGAAAGAGCATAAGCAAGAGCGCCTTATCATTATCGCGCTTGTTTTCCATAAGGCCGCCGATCGCACTCAGCATATCCTTCTCCGTCTTTACCTCAGCATCGTCGATAATACTCTCCACCAGACGAAGCATATTCTGCATCGGTCTGTTCATGTACCATCTGAGGAAAAGCTCCATCAAAACGGTTATAAGCAGTATTAAAATAACGTACAGGAACAAAAACCTCGTAAAGCCCGACATATACTCACGGCAATATTTTTCGGACGCCATCATGGAAAGTCTTAAATCCACATTGTGTCCCACCGTAACAATCTCAAAGTCATCCATATTTTCGTTTCCGCTGCTGTACACCGTGTTGTCGTTTATCGTGATTGTATCGTATATGTTACGGTAATCCGCGCTTACAGTGCGCGTAAAAAGACTGTCTACATTGTATATTCCGACAACCACCGCCTCGGGGCCGACAGCGATATGCATATTTATCGGCTGAATAATAATTATCGACGGCTGTCTCTCGCCGTACAACACCATATCTTCCACATATTTGACCGTCATATCGCGGTTACTGTTGAATATATAATTTCTGAAACTGCCGTAATCCATGCCGTTTATCGAAATATTCTGAGAAAAAAGAGGCTTTATATCTGCAAACACCTTACTTTTTCCGCAGACAGCGTCGTTATCCTTAAAGAATATAAACACCTCGCTGTTATACTGCATCATATTGACAATATCACTGTAGAAATCCGAGAATCTTTTAAGTATTATGTGCTGCGCCGCAGTGTCAAATTCCGTCATGGTCTTCAGCATGGTATATCTCGAATCCGAGGAAAACTTCTCCTTTATCGTATGAAGCATAAATGCCTCATTGTCGAGGGCAGTGCATACGCGCTCCGCTCCGTACTGCGCCTCGTTTCGAATCCTGCTTCTTATGGATTCATAGGAAATCTTGTATAGCGGAATAACCAGAAGCATCGAAACCCCGAACAATATCAGAAACAATCTCAGGTTTATCCTGTGCTTTGATTCTCTTGAATCCTCTGTCCGCTTCCGTCGTTTTAAAAGCTGCAATACCTCGCCTCCCTCTCTGCTTTCAAAAACGTGCAAACCCCGTCGTCCCATGCTCGGCGGCAATTGCCGCACCGCAGGACAGGCGGGGAGCACCGTATTTTACTTATAAATCATTATCGCAATAAGCCAGCCCGAGCGCGTGTGTACAAACGCCCTTGAAACCGCCTCGGGATTTTGGCAGTCCTCCCAGGATACAATTTCGTCGAGATGCGCCATGTACACTTTATCCTCTCTGCGTGAGCTGTCATATACAATAAACCTTGTGGTCGCCGTTGTGCTTCCGTTGACCTGCCATATATCCTCGGTCACGCCGGGCGTGCTTCCTATCTCGATAACGCTGTTCAATCCTGTTGTATACGGAGCAATGTACAGCCTGTTGACATAGCCGAAGGTATATCTGAGGCCGCCGCTGACCGATATATTCGAGGTATACGGATTTCCCGAGCCGTCCGCCGCCCATAAAACCTTGTCCTCGCTCAGGTCATACACAATTTCATAATCCGCCACATAGCCGCGAACATCGGTCGCAAACCGTATCAGGTCTCCCGTCTCCACATCGTTTCTGTACTTATCCTTTTCGATATATGCCGTAACCTCAACTCCGCGGCGAAAGCCTCGTATCCCCGTCACCACCGAGCCGCCCGGGCCTATCTCGTCCGCAACGGAGGAAACCATGGTGACCTCCGTCTGGTTAGTCAAAGCCGCACTGTCGGAGCTTTTCACAAGCAGCAAATCCGCAAACGGCGTGCTGTCGTCAAACTTATACAGTCCGAGAAGCGACCTAGAGGTATTGGAGTTATACCATGTGACATTGCTGAATGTCTGACAGCCGAACATGGTCGTATCACTCAAATCCTCTTCCTTATCCGGAACACGCATATAGTATGTGTTTCCCGACAGAACATACCGCCTGTCAAAGGACTTCATCTGATAATACCATTGATATGAACCCTTCGGGAGCAGTGTATACAGCATATTTTCGCGATAACGCGCCTCCTTACTCTCCGCCGCCGAATCAATGTCCGTTATTTTCCCGTCGGCGTTCAGCTTGTAGCCGATAAGCTGCCTCATTAGCTTTCCGCCGCTGTCCGAGCAAAGTATATCCCGCACGGCCGAGGCGGATTTTTTAACTCCGTTGAGTCTCACACTTTCTTCAAGCTCCGCCGTAACATGCTGTCGCTTAACATTGTATATCTTAACCTTTGCCGTTTGGCTGAAGTCGTCAAAGTTCATCATATATAAATAGCCTATCGTAAAATTCAGTTCAGCTCCTTTATCGGAATAACCCGCAATTCTGTCGAGACAGTCTATGACAAAGCTTCCGTCAAGCCCGGGATACAGATTAAAGCTCTCTGCAAAGTGCGAATCAACCCTGTATTCCTCGGAATTTACGGTTATTTTCATATCCCGTCCGCTGCCGCTGATTCTCTCAATCGCCCCCGAGACCTTTTCTCCGCACAGGTATCCGCGCACGATTTTCCCGTCATCGGAAACAGCAAGGCTCAGCACGTCCTCCGGCTGAATCGTATTTTCGTTGACTTCCTTCATATACGGAAGCGTCTTGATTTTCACATAATCGCAGGAATCGCCGATATTTATCGATATGACATTTCCGTCCGCGTCCCTTTTATCAGTATACAATATTTTTTTGCTTATATCAATACCCTTTACCGTATAATTTTTAAATTCTTCTATAATAACCGACCTATATATTCCGTCGCTCGATATGCAGGTCACCCTGCCGCCGTCAATTTCAAACGCACTCTTGTAATCCGTAGTGACAAGGCGCGAATTTTTAATTATCGCCGCATTGTCCGAAAGCCTTAACGCTTTGGTCTTCCCTGTTACCGAATCGGTATATTTTATCGTGTGCGAATCATAGCCGATTATGTCATCACCGTCAAGGATAATGTCCTTCTCGTTCTTCTCCGGCATAAAATATATAATTTTCTTAATGCCGTCCGCTTCTGTGTAATACATAACGGCGTGATAGGCAAGCATTTCGCCTATCTCCTCAATATCGGTGCTGCATAGCGCACCATCCACTCCTACGCGTTTTGAATCGTTCGTTGCCTCGCCGTCAATGGCAGTGTATGAATTTGCAGTGATCTGCCCCTTCATATATCTTAGTCCGAACGAGGCATAAAGCAGTTGCTGCTGCTTCTCGATTTTATTATTACCCATATACACCGTATCGGCGTGCAGGGTATTATAAAGCAGAATCACACAGTCCACCGCCGTTGCTGCGGAGGAGTTGACTATCCCGTCCGCAAGATCAAGCTGTCTCGCCTTTTTCAGATAATCGGCACGACTCCAGCTATCGGTTTTATACCCAAGTGCCTTTACCGCCGCAATGAGCATCTCATCAACGGTTACTGTCCTCGCTGCACCGTCGGCGTAATCGAAATCAAACACTCCCATCCGCGTCAGAGAGTCTGCGGCAGACTCCCCACTTTTATCCCCTGTTTTCAGAATACGCGAAAGATACAGTGCAAAGTCCGCTCTCGAAACCGCAGTATCGCGAAATGTTTCATATACGCCGTCGCTCGGGAACACGCCGAGATACTGTAAAAGCCCATATGCCAGCGCCGCCGTATTATCCGTATCATCATTAGTCTCCGCGGCGTTCACCGTGTACAGCGGGCAGCAGCAAAGTAAAACGGTTAAGGCGGTAAGCATCGAAACAAAGTTTTTCATAAGTCTCATATCTCATCTATCCTTTCGTCCGTCTCAAAAATCAGCTTTGCAGCCTCCGCCCGTGTTATATAATTTTCAGGTCTGAAGCTGTTATCCTCATATCCCGTAATTATGCCGTATTCCCTCATGCTTCTCACTGCGTCCTTTGCGTAATCACTCACCTCGCTCATATCAGAAAATTCAGCCGCATCATTTCTCTGTACATCATACTTTTCCATACAGTTTTTGATCATCACCGCCGCATCCTGACGGGTAATATTCTGCCCTACACCAAACTCCGTATCGGATATACCGTTTACAATACCCACAGTGTAGGCAGTTCTGATATATGGATAATACCACTCTCCCTCAACACAATCGGAAAAGGTGTTATCCCTTTCATCTGTTTCCTTGACCTTAAACAGAAGCACAAGCAGCTTTACAAATTCCTCTCTGGTAATCTCGCTTTCGGGACAGAAGCGTTTCGGTTCTCTGCCGGATATGATCCCCTTTTCGTAAAGAGCGGTAATAGCCGTCTCTGCCCACTCAAAGCCGTCAATGTCCTCAAACAGCTTCTCCTCCGCTTCTTTAGGCGGCTGAACCATATGCGAAGGATCGGAAACCGCAGTAAACGGTGTTCCGCTTCCGCCGCTGCTCGAGCCGCCGGAACCACCTGAGCCGCTGCCGGCGCCTGAGCCGCCTGAGCCGCCGCTGCCCGCTGCATCCTCAACTGCCTTTTGGAATTTCTCAATAGAATCATAGTCCTTGTACGCCGTATTTCTGCATACAGAGTCCGTCAGCTTAGATAACGGAAAATCAGGATACAGCTTAGAAATCACCGAGGCAACATCTCCCGAGCCGCTCGGGTATCTGATAACGGACAGTGCAACCGCCTCAATCGCAGACTTGTCAAAGCAGTCCAAGCCGTCATATGGCGCAAGCGAGGTTAGCTTCCCGGCAATTGCCGCATACGCCTTATCCGTCATGTATTTTGCGTCTAAAACGCCTGCGACAGGCTCGCTGTCCAATACATCAAGCTGTCCGCGCACCTCATCAATATTGGTAACCTTGCCCTCTGCAAACGCCGCCGCTGCCATTGCCTTACGATACGCGTTCCCGAAAGCGCGCTTATCTGCCGTATCATACGGCGCGGCGGACAGCATAAGATCAACAGCCGTTCTTCGCGACACCTCGCCGTCATATCTGCTCCAAAACTCAAGGGCCGCCGTGTTATCCTCTGCATATTTTAATGCAGAAGCCGCACCGTTCACCGCCGCGGCATTAAAGCCTTCAATCGCCGAAACGCTTTCAGCGGCATCGGCATACGGAAATTTTCTGTCCTCGATACAGCTTCCGTTTTGATAAAGCAAAATGGTGTACATCCCCGTAGGTTTTCCGTTTAAAACAAGCGGAAGCGTAAAGCTTCCGTCTGCCGCGGGCTTTATCTGATTTGCATAGACAACAGAGCCGGAAACCATATTTTCTGCGTCCGCACCGCTGAATCCGGCTCCGAGAACCGCCGCGGAAATACTGTTTTTCGTGTCCGCCGTAACTCCCGTAACGTTTGCGCGTCCGCTGCTGTCAAAAACATCAATATTCACTTCTGCCGAAACACATGGCGCAACGGCCAATAGCAGGACAGTGATAAGCAGTACTTTTATTTTCATCCGATATACCGTTCCTTTCTCCGGGCTCCGTCCGCAAATTCACAGACGGAGCCACAGCTTGAAAATTCTATGTGCAAGGCTTATTCCGCCGCCCCTAATGCTCTCTCGGCACAGTCCGCATATGGCATAAGCTTTTCAAAGCCGTCCCACACAAAGGCTTTCTGCACCGCCGCTCCGCTTAAATCCGGCGCAGCAGCTCCGTTCTTAACAGCGTTTTCGCCGACCGAAACCGTTATCCTGTCATAGACAAGACTTGTAAGCTCTCCGTCACTATTATAACATGCATTTATCAAATACACAACCTCTTCTTTGTCGGTCGTGTTGCTCACACCCACCGATGCCTTGCCGTCCGCATCGTTGATTGTCGGCTTTAAAACACTGAACGCTCCTGTCGCTGTTGTAAGCTTCGCAAACTCTGCATTGTTTACGCTGACAGTGTACTCCGTGCTTGCCGCAAGCGGCGCCGCACTTAAGTCAACGACGTATTCGCCGTCGGTGTAAACAGCCGCCGTCTCGCCGAGCTTAACTCCGTCCTCCGCATATCCTTTCGCAAAGGTAAAGCACACCTTGGACGCATTTGTCGGCCACTTTCCGTCCGCATCAACGTAAATCTCGTCGCCGTTTGCATTTAAAATTCTTGTTTTGAGAAGTCCGCCGTTTGCCTCGCCGGTCTTGAAGCAACTAACATCCAGCGCCTTCCCGGCAAACGAAGTCAGCTTTGATGTATCTAAGATCTCAATCACAAATACATCTCCCGTATTCTGTGCCGCAAGGTTTGATACCGTCATTGTCTCCGGGTCAAAGCCGAAGTCCGTAACCGCCGTGCCATTCGCAAAGAGTTTATCATCTGCGGCATAGCGCGTAACCTTAATATCGCTCTTTGCAAGCGAGCAGTCATAAACCGGAGCGACAGCCTCCGCCGATGCCGACGGATCAAATTCAACCGTGTTTTCAATACCTATCGTCGCTGTAGTGCCGCTCATGGTCAGCATCTGCTCTGCTGTGATTCCGTCAACAGTGGTAAGCCTTATATTATCGATATATACGCCGGTGGGGAAGTTTCTGCCGTTTATTCTCAGGCTCAGCCCTTCACTCAGTTTATCCGACAGGCCTGTTTTCAGAATTTCGGCTAACGGATTTCCTTGTGCATCCTCCAGGCGTTTTCCGTCTGCAAACTGAATATATCCAATACTGCCATCCTCAGGATAATATCTTAAAAGTATACCAAGGTTCACCGTATCACCGTTTGCCATAGTTGCCTTGCCGCTGTTCGTTCCCACACGGCCGCCGTCTGATTTTCTTCCTCTCAGCCCGGTATTTTCAAATCCCGGCATATATGCCAGAATAGAGGTACTTGATGTAATAAGTTCCGGTCCGAACAAAATTGTGCCTATATCCTGATTCAAGGTTGCATCAAAGCTTAAATAAAGCGCACCCTTTGAAAAATCAAACGCTGTATCGGTTATAGGATACGACACCTTTACCGCAGTTCCGCCTGCTGCAACGGAATTTGTACACAATACCTTTCCGTTGTTCCAAGTTGTCGTTATAGAAGATCCATGTACAAATCCCGCAGCCGATGCTTCATCGTCAAAGCCCTGAAACGCCGCCGCTGCATAGTGGCTTGCAGGCTTCTCGCCCGTGGTGGTATATACTCCCGACTTATCACCTGCTGCTATGGTATACTCCTCTGCATTTTCAAGCGCTACTTCGGATAAATCGAGCACATAACGTCCTGTTTCCGTATCCTGTACAGATGTTATGCTGACATTTGAACCTGTAAACGTTATATCTTTTGCCGCAAGAGTGGAGTTACTTGCCAATGCAAACTCAATTTTCTTAACCTCTGTCGGAAGCTTTCCGTCTGATGAAAGAGTAAGAGCGCTTCCATTTTCATCATACATAAACGCCTCGCGTACAAACGATACCGATGCACCGCTGTGCAAAAGTGCATATGTTCCCGTGATAGGCTTGCCGGAAAGGCTTGTTATAGAATTAGGATTTGTAAGCTTTAAAACATAACATTCATTTGCCGTATCGGTAATAGAAAGACCGCTGAGCGTCACGCCCGTATCACCCTTCCACGCTACAGTTGAGGTCGCTGTCTCACCGCCTCCAAGCAACATCGGGTCTGATCCAATGTTATATTTCCTGAGCTCATAATCAGCAGTTGTCAGATTGTTAACAATTTTTAGATATGACGGTAATGTAACTGCCGCGTCGTCACTGTCTTTATATACCGTTGCATTATTAACACTCAATCCAACCGTTCCCTTATCCGTGCTTATCCAGCCGCCTGTGCCAAGCTCCGGACTGCCCTCTGTGTAAATTGACACATTGTCTATAACTGCCGCCGCACTCGCTCCTAAGTTAAAGCGAAGCGTCACATTTTCATCTATGTCGCAACCCAAAGGAAGCGTAATAGTATAGCCAAGTACTTCACCGCCGCTTTTCACAAGCGGCTCGCCGTCAACAAAGTATTTTACGCTGAGTTGGTTTGTCTCTGTGTCATAGTCAAGAACACTCTGCATTTTATAGTACGCAGAATTTGTACTGTATGTTTTTGTAGCCGCCGCAAATGCACAGTTCGTTCCCCATGCAGTAACAGGTGTGCTTTTATCCGTCTGGTTATATCCTTTTATAGTTCCGCCTTCAAATCTCGTCAAGTACGCAAGAAATGATCCGCTGACATCGTTGAGTGACAGATATGATACTCCTGTAACCGGCATTTCCTCATAAGCCACAACGACCGGCCCTTTTGAAAAATCAAGCGTAATACCGGTTGCTATATATCCTTGCCTTGGTGCAGTGGTACTGCCGTTTGTAATTTTCGCGCCATAGCCATCGTCCCGCGATACGCCCGTCCTGGTAACATCCGTTCCGGTTTTCATAGTTGTCGTATCCGTATCAAACTGCTCATACCAGTAAAATCCCGAGTCTGTTCCGCTTCCGCCGCCGGTCACGGCCGCAAAGCCGCATACCGAGATAACCTGTGCCGTGGCAACAACCGCCGCAAGCGTTTTTGATAAAATACCTCTAAACTTCATTTTCAAAATAAACCCTCCTATCTTTTTCTTTTAACCTATAATATTTACACTTATAATTTCATTCTTACTTTAATCCGCACTTCGAATGTATAATCTCTTAAACAGGTTGCTGTTTTTACTTGATGCAATTCCGTCGCCGAAGGCCATATATCCGACTCTGCCGACGCCATCGTTCTCGTTGACAATCATCGCAAATTTAAGCTCCGTACCGGGCTTAATTTCCACCTTCTCGACCATCAGGCTGCTCCACGGAATTTTTAGTTCATAGTAGGTGTGAAGTCCGTTGTTGACCGTTGCAAGCTCGCTTCCCTCTACCTTTGCGTAGTCTTTATCACCCTTAAACCTTGTCTTGTGGCGATAAAGCGTAGGCTTCCCGTCAAGGTCGCATATGGCGATCTCCTCGAACTCGGTGCGCTCCAGCGCATTTTCCGGGTCATATACCAGTGCAAGCTGTATGCTGTCCATCTGCCATACATAGATCGGCTCTACATTCTTTGCAAAGTGAACATTGTCCAGGACGTCCGCAAAGAAATAAAAGTTTTGGTCATCCCATTTAATCGCCGCTCTCACACTCAAATCATCGGGCCCCTGATATGTGGAGCCAAGGCTCAAAAGGCTTTTGAACTGGTCATTTCTGTTCAGAGTCATAAAGCCGTCTGTCCATTCGTCGTCCTTGCCGTCAATAACAATCGGCGTCCTTGTCTCCTGCGCCGCACTGAAATTGTAATTCCTGCTGACATAGCTTCCGATTCCGCTTCCTTCATCGATAATAAAGCCGATTTCTATCACCTTATCATCTGCTGCCATGGCAACGGGTAGCCTAATGTCTGCCGTTCTTTCCTCTTTCGGCTTAATGCTGAGCAACGTATCGGGGAGCGTTCCCTGCCACTCCTTTGGTGTGAGAACAGTAAGTCTGCCGCTTATTGCCGACTTATCCGACATATTTTTTAGGCTGCACCGCATAACCCAGCCCTCGCTGTCTGGCACAAGCACTGTCGAAAGGCTTACACTTTCCTTGTAATTCAGGTAGACACAGCCGTTAAAATACACCTTTTCGTCGTCCTTTAAAACAAGTCTGACTCTCTCCGTGCCGCCGAGGGCGTTTCCGCCCTTGAGCCGAAGCTCGCCGTACTCACCGCTTATCTCACAGCTGCCGCCTGTCACCTCACTGCCCTCCATGGGGCTTGCCTCGGCGTAAATTCTGCGGTTCGAATAATTTGCAATCGGGATTTTTGCCTCCTCGCCGTACACTGTGTCAATTCCCGTCTTTGACGGAAAGACGCCGCCCGCCGTCTGCTCAAAGCTCTTGAAATCACCTTCTATATACATCACACGCTTGCTTAAATCAAAGCTGTATATTCCGTTCTCGCCGTATACCTCACTTGAATTTCCGTATGCGTCATATACGGTTATCTTGTCCGTGCCGAGGTTCAATGTCACAAGCTCACCATCGTCCTTATTCGAAAACATAACGGCGAACTGGCTTCCGTCGGTTGTGTGCCTGTTCCGTATCACCGCTCCCGTATTTCCAAGCTCAATCATGCTCATAAACTCCGCATCATGATACATCAGATTCATCTGGCTGACCGCAAGATATCCGGGCTTTGCCGCATACGGCGTCATGTACGGAAGCGGATTGTTTATCCTGTCGCGGATAAGTCCGAAGTTGGTTTCTCTGTCCGCTCTCAAATTGCTTGCCTTGTCCAGCATACAATATATATAGTATCTGTCTATCTTCCCGGACGCCATTATGAGGGAGTACGCCTGAACATTGTACATTCCCTGCTCAAGATCGGTGTTTACATCCTCATAGTGGGAGGAATATCCGTACTCCGTAATCCAGAGCGGTACGTCCTCCAAGTCGTATTTTTTAAACACCTCGGAGACAGGCTCTATACCCTTTTTAACGGCATTGAAGGTCAGCGGATCACCGTACCACTGATACGGATGAATCGAGGCAATGTCTATATCCCGAAGTCCGCTTGCAAGCACCTGCTCTATCCACGCAGGCGCCGCACCCGAGGTATTGAAGGCGATTACCGGGATATCGGGGTTTACCTCCTTTATCGCCGCCTTCGAAACCTCATACATCTTGCCGTAGTCCTCTGCAGGGCGGTTCTCCATATTAAAGCTATGATTCGGTCCGAGGTTGTATTCGTTCCAGATTTCAAACTGGTCAACCGTATCGCCGAAAAGCTCCGCCATCATGGCGCAGTATTCCGCCCATCGCCTGAGCCCGGCCTCGGTATAAGGCGGCGTGCGCTCTATCTCGCTGAAGTTATACGCCGCTCCCATCCACGAAGCGGAATGCAGATTTGCGTCTATCTCAAGCCCTGCTGACTTAAACGCCCGAAACAGCGATTTATACCCCTCAGGAACGGCAACGTTCGTCGGCTCGTACCTTTCGGCGCTCTTTCGGTAGTTATAGTAGTAAAGCATCATTCTGACGTTTGGAATCCCGGCATATCTGGTCAGCTTAGATACCTCGGTGTCCTCCGGATTTGCAAGTCCGATTTGTATTCCCACCTTTGGATTTACAATCTCACCCTTTGAGGAACGGACATACGAAAATTCCGTTCCCATCAGGCTGTAAATATTTTTCTCCGAGCAAAACGCCTCTATATCCAAGCGGTATATCCCATATTTTTCAACCGTAAAGCTGACCTGCCGTTCTGTCTCGGTGAGCGGCTCCAGCACAAAGCTGTCTGTTCCCCTGTACACGACTTTTCCGTCCTCATCTCTCGCCGTGTACACGATATCCAGCGGATAGCTTCCGTCTATCTGCGTCTGATGAGGATATATACAGCTTGAAAACCTTGTGTTTATCACAACCGCCTCACCGTCAAAGAAGATGTTTCCTATATTCTGCTGCTTTGCGGCGCTTATCTCAACACGGCTGCTGGTACTCAGCCTGTACAGCCTGACTGCACTGACAACGACCTCGCCGCCCCGTGAATACTTCATCGTTTCACCGTATATTCCGACCCTCATGTCAAAGCCGTCAACCTTGCCGGTAAACCTCGGATTGGGCAAAAACCACTGATAGCTTCTCCATACCTTTGTGTTATTGAACACAAGATATTCCCGCTCTGCAATCGGCGATTCTGCGTTCAGCTCAGGCTGAGTTGTATTTCCTGCCGGCTGGGTCAGGATTATCGGCTGATAATCCATTGTCTCATACTCCATGGCCAGGCTGGAAATCCCCTCGTCATAGTAGTCGACCTCTATCGCATAGCTTCGCCCGTCCGTCACATCATACGCAACGGAGGGATTCACATCGATATTTATGTACCTTGCGCTTTCGCCCTTGTTCGGCGAAATGACCCAGCCCTCACGGCCGAGAACCCTCGATACGGTTTTTGACTCGGGATCGTCACCGATTTCAACGCTCATGCCGCGGCAATCCGGCTCATCCGAAAGATTTGCCCACGCCACAAGCTCTTTTTCAACTCCGTCCTGCCGCCAGCCTCCGTTTAATTCGGAGGTTATCGCGTATTCCGTCTCGGACGCATAGGACGGTGAGATTTCACCGACCAAAACGCAAAGCACAAGAATTGTTAAAAAGATTTTTTTCGCCATATTCTACCCCTTTACCGCGCCAATCATAACTCCCTTTACAAAATGCTTCTGAACAAACGGATACATAATCAGAACAGGCAGGCTGCTTACCACAATCAAGGAATACTTCAGCAGGTCAGCAAGCCCCTGTTTAGACGTCATTGTATCAAAATCAGTCACCATCGCCGAGTCAATCTGATTTGCGATAAGTATATTCCTAAGCACAAGCTGCAGAGGATAGAGCTTTGAATCGGTTATGTACAAAAACGCCGTAAAGTATGAGTTCCAGTGCGCCACCGCATAGTAAAGCGTGATAACCGCAATAACCGGTGCCGACAGCGGCAAAAGTATCTTGAAAAAGTACCCTATATCGTCACAGCCGTCAATCGTTGCCGCCTCAAGAAGCTCCTTGGGTATACTGTTTTCTATAAACGTCCTGGTTATTATCAGGTTATAAACCGACATTGCCGTAGGGATTATCAGCGCAAGCGGCGTATTCAAAAGACCCAGTTCGCTTACCACAATGTAGGTCGGGATCATTCCGCCGCTGAATATCATCGTAAAGGTAAACACGAACATAATCGGTCTGCGCCACGGCAGGTCACGCCTCGACAGCGGATATGCGGCAGCGAGGGTCATTGCCACATTTAAAATAGTTCCGAACAGGGTATACAGTATCGTGTTTCTGTAGCCGATAAGCACCTCATTTGTTTTAAACACAGCCTTATAGCCCTCTAAGCTGAAATCCACCGGCCACAGGACAACACGGCCTGCCATTACGGCCTCCTTGGAGGAAAACGATGATGAAACAATGAATATCAGCGGCCAAAGCACTATTATAAGTATAATTACCATAAAGATATTTACCGCTGCATAAAAGATTTTATCTTCAACTGATGTTTTCATTTTGCAATCCTCCGTTTACCAAAGACCGGTATCGTTAATACGCTTTGATATTGTATTTACCGTTACCACTAGTATAAAGTTAATAACCGAGTTAAAAAGTCCTATTGCCGTTGCATAGGAATAGTTTCCGCCGCTTGACGAAATACCTTCTTTATATACATAGGTAGAGATAACCTCACTGACACGCAGATTCACATTATTCTGCATGATATAAATCTTCTCAAAGCCAAGGTTCATAAGCTGACCAATATTGAGTATAAGAAGGATTATAATCGTCGGAGCAATTGCCGGCAGGTCTATGGCAAAGACGCGTCTCAACCTTGACGCTCCGTCCACCTGCGCCGCCTCGTGCAGCTCCGCCGGAACCGAGGACAGTGCCGCCAGGTAGATTATCGAATCCCAGCCCATATTCTGCCATATTCCCGACCAGACGTACATATGCAGAAACGAATTTGGGTTTGTCATCAGGTCGGGGGCGTTGGCTCCGTATATCATTCTGTAGATATTTCCATACAGACCCACATACGGGTTAAAGAACTGGTTCAGCATTCCCACAAGAACCACAACCGATATAAAGTGCGGAATGTACACTATCATCTGCGAAGCCTTTTTAAAGCGCTTATTTCGCATAACATTTATGCATATAGCAAGCATAATCGGCACCGGGAACCTCGCCGCAAGCGAGTATACCGACAGTACAAGCGTGTTCTTGATTATTCTTCCGAACTGATAGGAGTTTATAAACTTCTCAAAGTATTTAAACCCGACCCACTGACTTCCAAATATGCCGAGAGAGGCGTCGAACTCCTTGAATGCGATCTGAAGTCCGAGCATCGGCCCATACGCAAAAATCAATATGTATATAAAAGGAATCAGCAAAAACGCAAACAGCTGTCTGTGCCTTTTCAGCTTGTATAAGGCCGAGTGCTTATTTTTTCCTATTGCAGCAGTTTTCATTTCTTCCTATCTCTCCCATCGATTATTTTAATCTGTCATATGCGTCCTGCGAAATCTTTACAAGCTCGTCGACGCCTATCTTCTTCAGCTCATCAACATAAGAATCCCAGCCGCTTTCGATATCCAGATCACCGATTATAAATCTCGTGATATTGTCCGTCTTATACGCATCTATGTTCTGCTGAATTTCGTTCACGGTATCAATCTCATCCTCTGTATAAATCAGCTTTGTTATATACTCCTTTGGAATCCTATCCATATAGGTTTGAAGCTTGTTTGCAATCTCCGTCTCGAAAATATTCGTACCGCTGTCAACCGTCGAGAACGACAGCTCATAGCTTCTGTAGCCTGCCGCACCGTTCTGCCAGTGTGAGTTCTGCGGCGCGCCCCATGTAAGCACCGGATTTATCTTCGCAGCGTAACCCATGGAATCGAACATACTCTTCTGACTCTCGGTCGGCTCAAGCCAGTCCGTACCCTTCTGACCGAATCGGGAATGTATCGTCATTTCCTCACTCATCATTATATCGCCCATTCTGAACGCCGCCTCCGGGTTTTTGCAGTTCTTTGTGATATAGAAAGCGTTTACCGGAATGCTTGCCGCGTAAACCGAGTAGCCGGTACCGTCCTCCTGAGTCAGAGGCGGCAGAATCTTATAGCCTTCCTTCCTCTCATCTGAGCTCGAAAGATATGTGGGTGCCATACTTGTGAACGCTCCCACCTGAACACCGTTGGGGTTCTGAACCGTCTGCTTGCACTGTGCCGCGTCACCCGTAAACGAGGACGGAGACAGCAGCCCCTCTGAGCAAAGCTTATTCATATACTTAATCGCCTCTTTATACTCCGGCTGAATATACGCTGCTTTTATCTTTCCGTTTTCCGGATAAAGATACTTGCTCTGTGGATCAATCGGCTGATACGCGGCGGCAATAAAGTCCTTGAACCAGGATTCGCCGCCGTTTGTGGCGCCGAGAAGCGGTATTTCATCTGCCATACCGTTTCCGTTTGGATCCTGCTCCTTAAACGCCTTTAAAACATTGTAAAACTCGTCAAGGGTTTTCGGCATTTCAAGTCCGAGCTTTTTAAGCCACGGCTCATATATCCACATACGATAACCCAGCTCGTTCTGCATTATCTTCAGATACCTCGGAACAACATATATATTTCCGTCCGTCATGGTGATCATCTTTTTAAGCTCCGGTTCCTTCTCGCATACATCGTTCAAATAATACGCCGAATTATCATAGTATTCGTTCAGCGGAACAATGAAGCCCTTGGACGCATAACGCGATATTGTGCTGTCGCTTATCGGAACATTAACGATTACGTCAGGGAGATCGTTTCCTCCCGCAGAAACCATAAGCTCAAGCTTCTGCTGCGCCTCTGCCGCCGAAGCCGGAAGGTATGAGAACTGAATATCACAGTTCATCTTTTCTTCCAGAAGCTTGGTATATAAATTCGTGTCATAGTCCTGTACAAGCGGATCCTTGGGAATACCCACCGTTATTGTTACCTTCTCCTTGCACACGGGGAATTCACCCGGCGCGTTCAGGTTCTGATCCGCCACATACTCCTCTGTGGCCTTTCCGTTATCCGTGCTCTTGCTTCCGCAGCCGCCGAGAAGCATCACCGCACACATAGCCGCCGCTGTCAATCTTGCAAAATTTTTCATCTGAACTCCATCCTTTCATAAATTCTGTGCATAAATTTTATACTTAAATTTTATCATTTCACATACATTTCGGTCAATCGGAAAAAAATAACTTTACCTATAAAATCAGGATTTTCACGGCTGAACCGTCGGTGTAAGCGTATATACCCTGCCAAGAGGCTTCAGGCTCTCGGTATTCCAGACGTAAAGCTTTATCTTCACGCCGGAGGTCTCGGCAAGTCCAATATCAAAGCTATAATCTCCGCTCTGTGTAATCTCTGCCCATTTCACGCCGATTAACACATTTTCCGAGTTATAAACCGCAGCAATAAGATTTTCCTTTCCGGTCAGCGCACTCTCGTCGCCTACCGTTAGGCTTGCGCCGATTTTTGCACCGCTGCCGTCAAGCTCTGCCGTCGCGTCTGCCAGTGTATATCCGTTTTTAAATGCAACCTCAGTACTGGCATTATCTAAATCAAGAGTATCTTCAAAAAATATCCTTCCGTTCACCACCGCATTCTTCCCGGCATCAGGCGCGATCTCAATTTTATTTCCGCCGGCCGGGAATATTGAACCTCCGACGCCGCCCTTGACAATATAATCGTGATGCGACAAAAGCGACTGGGTATACATACTGCCCTGCTCGCCAATCATCGAGCCGTAGGTGTTATACATATCATCTGTGAATATAATCGTCGAAATCTCCGTCTCGGAATTTCCTGCGGCGCGGCTTCCGCCGAAGATACCCGAGTTCAGCTTGTTTTCCCAGCTCAGATCACCGCCCGTTATCAATTCACAGCCTTTTCCTATTACAACTCCGGTGCTGCCGCTGACGTGGAAATCTGTACTCCAGCTTCCGTCAAAATCGTTATAGCAGCCTGCGTAAATTCTTCTTAAAACCGTACCGCCGCTCACGCTTATGTTTGTATTTCCGTTGAAGCCGACCGACATAGAGCCGCCGAACAGGGATTCCGCCGTGCCGCCGGTCATCTTGATATAGGAATTTCCGCTGTGCACCGTCTTTTTATCCACTGTTCCTCCGTAGACGTTCATAACCCTGCCGCCCGAAAGTTCAATATTCGTATCGCCGCCGACCGCAGAAGCGCTTCCGCCGCCCACTATGTATGCAAGAGTTCCGTCCGCAACCGTTATATGGGTACTTCCGCCGACATCCGCACCGGCGTTCTTTCCGCCGCCGAATATTCTGCTGTCATAGTAATTTGACTCGTCATCATTTGCGGAATACCCTGAATTTATATTTCCGCCGACGTACACATTTGTATCGCCCGTAACCGGTGAATTTTCACCGCCGCCGAATATCCTGCGGTATTTGCCGCTGAGTATTGTTACATCTGTACTCTCCGCCGTGTTTTTTACAGAATTACCGCCGAGGACATCTATCGGATTGTCCATTGTCAGCCCCTCGCCGAGCACAAGCCTGTTGCCGCACGCAAAGATTTTATTTGCATTATCCGTGCTTGACGTTGTCGCCAGAGTTTTAAACCTCATATTTTCAAGCTCTGCCGGAGCCGTTATCCTGAGCGCCACCGTCGCCGTTAGGTCAAGTCCGCCGGCAGCTTCGCCGCTTATCGGGTTTTTACCTGTTATCTTCACCGCCTTTGTTGTGGTCCATGTCATGTTATTCGGAACGGAAACCATGTCCAAAAGCACAACCGTCTCGCCGCCCTCGCACAGCTTCAGCGCAGCACCCAAGGTGTTCACCGGCGAATCGTATTCTCCCGTCCCGTCCGAGGCTCCGTCGCTTGATACATATATGTATTTGTCAATGGAATAGTTTGATAAAAGCGTTACCTCCGAGGTCAAAACCGATGACGGAACCGACACCTCAAATGCTCCGTTATCCGCCACTCTCTGCTGAGTCAGCCACATGATGTCCGAAAAATCCGGTTCGCTTCCGACCACCGCAGTTTTAACCGCCGCCGCAGTGATCCAATGGCATTTTGCATCAGCCGGAAGTCTGCCCTTAAATACAATTCTACCCTCGGCGCACACCGTTGTTGACGCAAGAAGCATTGTGGCACACAGCGCGGCAAATTTCCTTATTCTCTTCATTTCTGCACCCCTCTCATAAATTTTTTATGCTTATCTTCATATATTTATATATTATTTCACTTCGTCAAAGACACGCACATGGTCAACCACAAATTCATCGGGCAAAACCGCATTTTTCAAAGCCTCGACAGGCCTGCACGCCCAAACTCCGCCGTGACCGTCATCGCCGCAGCCGTCTCCGAAGCAACGGTGATAGCCGTGACATTCCGTGCTGACCAGGATAAATTCCTCCACCTCCGATACGGGAACCTTCGGCGGCCCCTGCCAGCCTATCCTTTTCCCATCCGCATAGAAGGTGTAGCCGTCGCGGCTCCAGTCCACGCCGTAGTAGTGCCAGCCGTCCTCCGTCTCCTCAAATGGGAATCTGAAGTGTCCCGGCCATACCGCGTCTTTCCCGTAGCCGCCGAAGCCGTTTCCGCACAGCATCAGTCCCTCGGTGTGCTGGCGGTAATTCTCCATTATATCCGTTTCAACTCCGCAGTATCTCGCATCGGGATGTCCGCCGATACCGGGCGCCTGAAGCCAGAACGCTGCATGCCAACCGGGGTTTTTCGGAAGCCTGCATCTTATTTCGTAATATCCGAAGCGATGCATAAACTTTGCCGGCTGAAACTTTCCCACAGGCCAAAACCCGTCGGAATCCTTTGGCATATCATATGTAAGCGACCCCGTCTGCAGATGAGCGGAATAAAAATCTCCGTCCTTTTCTATAAGCTGTATATGTAAATTGCTGTCACCGTCAAGCACAACACCCTCATCGGTGAACGTAGGTGACTTTCTTCCCCAGAAATAAGTCCTGAAATTCCACTTTGTCTCGTCAAGCTTGTCTCCGTCAAACTCGTCGCTCCATACAAGGCTCCAGCTTTTTCCCTCGGGCAAAAAACTGTCCGCATGATTTTCAACAGAATATTTTTCCACTGTATTCACTCTCCCAAAAACATAAAATCTTTACTCTTATTTTATCATCTCCGGGATTTTCAAACAATACGAAAAATGGGAACACACATTGAATTTAAGGAACAAACCCCGTAAAATCGGCGCATAGCGAATTTTTACACTTGCACACCACAGAGCTTTGTGATATATTGAAATCAGGAAAATCAGACCTCCGTCCGAGAATACGGCGGAGTATTTTAAGGAGATTAACACCATGAACAAGAACGAAAATAATATGAAACTGTCTACTACCTCAAGCGCGCTGTTTTCAGCCTTCGGCTATGAAAACGGAATCAAGATTGCGGCAAAAGTCGGATTTGACGCACTGGATTTGAACCTGACCGAGATTATCTATACTGACGATTTTTCGGATTCACGCCTTGAGGACACCTGCCGTATGCTCAAAGACACAGCAGCGAGTGCCGGCATATGCTTTAACCAGGCTCACGCCCCTTTCCCGTGCTTCAAGTTCAGCGGCCGCGAAGCCGACGCCGAGACATATAACCGGAAAGTAACACACGCTCTTCACTCAGCCATAAAAGCGGCAGGGCTTGTGGGTGCGGAGGCAATCGTCATTCATCCCATTGACTGTACCACGGAGCCATCCGTAAATCAGTTTGAATTCAATCTCAGCTTCTACAACAGCTTAAAGCCCTTCTGTGAGGAATATGGAGTAAAGGCGGCTCTTGAAAATATGTGGGGATATTCCGCGGAGAGCGGCAGGATTGTTAAAAACGTTTGCAGCACGGCAGAGGATTTGGCGCAGTATTATGACGCCTTAGACCCGAAATATTTCACCGTATGCCTGGACGTGGGGCACTCGGAGCTTGTCGGTGAGGCGGCAGCTGACGCAATAAAAATTCTCGGGGACAGACTGCACGCCCTGCACATTCACGATAACGACAGAATTTCGGATCTTCACACCATTCCCTATCAGGGGAGTCTCAACTGGGACGCAATCTGCTCCGCTCTCTGCGAGATCGGCTACAGCGGAGACTTCACCTATGAGGTCGGCGGACGGCTTCTCGCCCCGTATATCGACAAACCAAGACTTATGGAAAAGGCATTTGCACTGCTTGCCGAAACGGGAAAATATCTGATACAAAAGTGTATTTGACATATTCCGCAGCTTTTGCTTAATATTTTTATTAAGGAGGTTCTTTTATGCAGCAGCCATTTATTCTGATAGATTCAAAGATAACGGTCAGGGACAAATTTCAAATGAACGAAGGCTATCAGCCGACAAATGCTATCTTCGTACTTAAAAAGGGTTCGTTTGAAATAGACATAAACGGTGTAGCGTCGCTGATCAAAGCCGGTGATGTGGTAATACTCCCCGACTATGTCCGTTTTAAGCGCAGAATCCTATCCCATACCGAATTCTTTTATATAAAATTTAGGCTCAACGACAAGTGTCCCTTCAAGCCGGTCATTCCATACGGGAAGATGGATATAAAGGATAAGACCCGTATATATTCGGATTTAGAGCTGTACGAGAGAATTCCCGATTCCGACCCGAAATATGCCTTGTATTTTAAAACCCATATTATGGAGGACATACTGTATCAGGTCTTACTGGAGCAAAGCCTGTCTGCCCAAGAAGCAAGCATAAGCGACCGCGTAACAGCTGCTGCCGCCGAATTTATAAGCAAAAGCTATGACAGGCGCATAACCCTTGCCGATATATGCGCTGCTGCCGGCTGTAACTCAACAACTCTTAACACAAAATTCAACTCTGCCTTTGGTATGCCCCCTATCGGCTATCTGATTTCTCTGCGGCTGAAGCGCGCAGAGGAGCTTCTGCTCGGCTCGTCCTACACCCTTGAGTTCATTGCGGAGAAATGCGGCTTTTCAAGTGTCTATTATTTCAGCACAAGCTTTAAGAAAAAGTACGGCGTATCTCCCTCCGCCTACCGCAGAATGTATATATAGCATATCTGTAAGATATTATAAATAATTTATTAAGATTTTGAATTGTACACCGTCTTTTCGTATGATATTATAAATACAAAGGACGGTGTATTCTGTTATGAACGAAATTAAACTCAATATCCGAGATCGCCGAAGCTGTGACGTGCTTGTGGTCGGCGGCGGAGTAAGCGGCATTGCCGCCGCTGTCTGTGCGGCTCGCTACGGCATGAGCGTTATACTGGCGGAAAAAAATTGCTTCCTCGGCGGCACAGCAACGGCCGGACTTATCGGAACCTTTATGACCTGCTGCGACGCAAAGGGCGAGGATCAGATTATAAAAGGCTTTTACGGCGAGCTTCTGGACAGGCTGATTTCCGAAGGCTCAGCGGTTTCACCCGAAAAATGTAAGGTCGGAAACAGCTACAGCGCGTACAGGATAAAGGGACACAAGGGCGTTGCGCCGTACAGCTGTGAGGGTCTGAAAAAAACGGCCGAGGAAATGTGTCTTGAGTCTGGGGTACAGCTTATGTACAACTCGGTTTTAATTGCCTGCGAAACGGCGGAAAGGCAGGTAAAATCGGCGTTTTTCGCAACGGACAGCGGTGTATTTGAGATATCCGCAAGGTATTTCATCGACTGCGGCGGTAACGCGATGCTCTGCCATCTCGCCGGATGTGAAACGGTGTTCGGCGGCAAGGACGGCTCGGTTCAGCCGGCATCGATGATATTTACCATAGACGGCGTGGACAAGAAGCTTTTGGACGCCTACATGGAAGATAACCCCGAAATGCGGAAACGGTTTTTTATGGACGAGATTGAAAAGGGCTTTGCTGACGGAAGCTTCCCCTGCGGCACAAAAAAGCTTCGCATTTTTGAAGCCCCGAACGGCACCTGGCATGTGAACATGGCTCAGACGGATAATGCCTTCAACAGCCTTGACCCGTTTGAAACCGCCGCTGCCGCCGCGGAGCAGCGGCAGCAGGTCGGAATAATCATAGACTTTCTGCGCAGAACGATTCCCGCCCTGAAAAATATCAGGCTGTTGGAGACGGCAAGCTCCATCGGAATCCGCGAGGGAAGGCGCATTGTCGGAGAATACACCCTGACAATCGATGACCTTAAAAATTCGGTAATTTTCGATGATGCAATCCTCCTTTGCTCCAACTCGGTAGATATGCATCAAAAGAGCGGTGTTGCGTACAGCACAATTGACTGCGAAAAGAATTATTCCGTTCCCTACCGCTGTCTGCTTGCCAAGGAATTTGACAACCTGGCGGCCGCAGGTCGCTGCGTTTCCGCGGATCGTGCCGCTCTTGCGGCAATACGCGTAATGCCGCCGTGCTTTGCAATGGGCGAGGCTGTGGGTACCGCCTGTGCAATAGCCGCAAAGGACAGCACCGCACTCAGGGATATTTCCATAGAAAAGCTCCGGTCGCGGCTTAAGGAAAACGGAGCATATCTCGGCTGATAGATTTTGTGACCGTCACGCAAATTCCCTGAACATACGGCGTAGAAAACCTGAATATTTGAGTCTGTCACGGGGTACAGAACCGATTATACATCGCTTCTGTACCTCTGCTTTTATTTTGTAAATTTTCTAAAACTTATTGACAATTATCTATCCGAAATATATAATAACTTACAGATAAAATTCTATATGGAGTGATCTAATGACAAGCAAAAACAACAGCTATCGGCTCAGGATTCAAATCCTGTCACGAATAGTACGAAAACGTCAAAAAAGCCACAGAGCTTGAATCCATGCTTAAAATATTTAAGGCATATAAGCACATACAATTATTTACTGTGCAAAAAGGGTTTTAGAACGTATGCTATTGACGAATATTACAGATAATTTATAATATACTGTAATCAAAGTAATTATAGAAAGAGGTAATGATCAAATGATTAAGAAATTAGGATTTTTCACACTGACTGCGATTTTATGTATGTCTGTACTCGGCGGCTGCGGAAGCACTCCCGCCAAAGACGATAAAACCGCAGCGAACAACGCCGCCGAGCAAAATCAAGCCGCCGAATCCACCCCCAAAACGGATGAGCCGAGCCACAAGATAAAATTCACCATGGAAAACGGCGGAGAATTTATTATCCAAACCGAACCACAGTATGCGCCCGAAACCTGCAAAAACTTTGTAAAGCTTGTAGGCGAAGGCTTTTACAACGGTCTGACCTTCCACCGTGTGCTTGACGGCTTTGTGGCTCAGGGCGGCGACCCGAACGGCAACGGAACCGGCGGCAGCAAGGATAAAATCAAGGGCGAATTTGCTCAAAACGGCTTTGAGCAAAACACACTTTCGCACACAAGAGGCGTCGTATCAATGGCAAGGAGCCAGGCTCCGGACTCAGCATCCAGCCAATTCTTTATTTGCTATGACACCTTAACAAATCTCGACGGAAGCTACGCTGCCTTCGGCGAAGTTATCGAGGGCATGGAGGTTGTTGACGGATTTCTTGATGTTAAGCGCGATAAAAGCGGCATGCCCGAGACGCCGATTGTAATCAAAGAAGCAACAGTCATCGAATAAACATAATGAAATAAGCTCACTTAAGGGGAAAATTCATGATACTCCGCATTGCAGGAGCTCCATGCGATATCTGATCGGACGGATACGCATGGAGCGGCAAAAACACCAAGGACAGGCATAGCATAAAGCTCTCAACCGATTTTAAGGCGGACAAAGGCGACGGAGCCGCCCTGCTGTTTGTGCTGATGGGCTTTGCAGGCACTTTGATATGCTTGCATTTCAGGCATGACAGGTACATATGTCAAGCAGAGAATAAAACAAATTAAAACACGAACGTATTACGGGGGTCGGCAATTTGTCGGCTCCCGCTTTGTCACGGATAGATTTTTCATGTTCCATCAAATTCTGCCTCTGTTTCTTTAAAATTACCTCAAAATAGGATTATTCATATTTTGTTAATATTTTATTAAATAATTATTAATATTTCACCTCTTGACAAATCACAAATCTATGTTATACTTTAATAGTAATGATTATTGTTATTGTTTAAGGGTGTTTTTATGAAAAACCAAAATGCAACAAGATACAGTAAGCAGCGAGAGTGTATTTTGCGTGTTCTTGGCGAAACGGACACTCATCCTACCGCAAGCTATATATATCACAGAGTGCGCGAGGAGATACCGAACGTCAGTTTAGGCACGGTATACCGTAATCTTGCAAAGCTTACCGAAGAAGGCGCGGTAATAAAGATTTTTTCCGATGATACATCGGAGAGATACGATGCGTGTACAAGTCCGCATTGTCACGTGCTTTGCCGCCGATGCGGCTCGGTTTCGGATGTGTTTATCGACTGTTCCGATGCTCTCGACAAGGAGGCGGAAAAGGTCTATGACGGAAAAATATCCGGTCACAGCATTACATTTTGGGGGCTCTGCGAAAAATGCAGCCGAGATGACGGCTGACGGAGCAATTCGACACAGAAAAAAATAATTAATTAATTATTTATATACAAACACAAAATTTGGAGGTAATTTATTATGAAAAAGTATGTATGTCCCGTTTGCGGCTATGTTCATGAAGGAGAAAATCCGCCGGAAAAGTGTCCCCAGTGCGGCGTTCCCGGTTCTAAGTTCACAGTTATGAATGAGGGTGCTCTCAACTTTGTATGTGAGCACGTTATCGGCGTAGGCGCAAAGGATAAGGTTGAGCCCGATGTATACGAGGGTCTTAAGGCGAACTTCGAGGGCGAGTGCACCGAGGTTGGTATGTATATCGCAATGAGCCGTCAGGCAATCCGTGAGGGTTATCCCGAAATCGGCGAATTCTACATGAGAGCTGCTCTTGAAGAGGCTGAACACGCAGCTAAATTTGCTGAGCTTCTGGGTGAGGTTGTTACAACCTCGACAAAGAAAAATCTTGAGCTTCGCGCAGAGGCTGAGTGCGGCGCAACCGCAGGAAAGCTTGACCTTGCAAAGCGTGCAAAAGAGCTGAACTACGATGCAATCCATGACACCGTTCACGAAATGGCAAAGGACGAGGCAAGACATGGAAAAGCATTTGAGGGCCTTTTGAAGAGATTCTTTTAATTCTAATTAGATACGATTAGATACAATTAGATA
>CACXES010000007.1 GCA_902766745.1 uncultured Ruminococcus sp. | reverse complement strand
TTCATTCAACTGTGTCATGATTTATTATCTCCTTTTATTTTATATTGGAGATTATTTCCATTTACACGGTTGAATATACAGCCTCTAGTACGCAAAAACAGAGCCTCCGGGGAGTTGTCCTCGGAGGCTCTTATCATATATTCACTTATTCATCACCATTCAAAACCCAATTTTCATCATATCCAAACTCCATAGCGATAACCTTTGCAAGCATAGGAGAAATGACTCTGTTTTGATTCTTATCGGGACGACCTTTGCCGGTAAGTATATAGATATAATTTTCTGTAATACCGACTCTCCTTGCGAACTCTACTTTTGTGATGTTCTGTTCTTTAATTATTTTATTCAATCTATCGGCTATTGTCACTGATTTATCTCTCCTTTTCTATCCTGCTGTTGCTTTAAAGCGGCAAACTTAAGTAGCTGTTTGCGGGAAGAAATTCCAAGCTTTGAATAAATGTTTTTATTGTGAAATTTAAGAGTGTTTTCTTTAATTCCGACAATTTCAGCAATTTGTTTTCCGTTTTTGCCTTGAAGATATAATTCATAAATTCTGTATTCAGATGCAGTAAGTGTACTGAGGTTGCAAAGGAAATATTCATATTCTTCAAGAACAATATTATTTTCACGTTTCTCAGAAAGCTGTTCAATCTCACATTTAACAAGCTCGTATTCCTTTAAAGCTCTTTCATATGCTGCTTTTGCTTTTGTTGCTTCCTCTTCTGCAACATGTTTGGATTCCTCCAAGACTTCAAGCTGAGCCTCATACTGGTTATCCTTTTCTCGAAGAAAAGCAAAGAGGTCATCAATTTCCTTGATTTTGGTTTGGTCATCACCAAAATTCTGTGATGTCTTAATTTGCTCTATTTTTCTTAATATGGGAGATACATATTTTTTGCTTAGGAACATACAAGCAGCAATGGCAGAAACAGTAATGACAAGAAGAATCAAAGCAATGTTTCTGCGACCTTCTTGAATATATTTGTTGTATTGTGCCTGCGTAATCATAACGGATGCATCGAAAACATTATTTCCAAGACGTATCTTTTTAGTTTTGCCTATGCAAGTATCTGCTCCAAAATCGAATAGAGAAAAGTCATTTTTCTCAGAAACCTTAAGGGGTGCATCTTCGTATTCTGAAACATAGTAGCTGCTTGATGTGAACTGTCCGGAGATTTCACCCTTTTCTGTGTTCAAAAGACCATATACGACATGTCCTAAGCTATCGTCAGTAGGTTTTTGCGCAAGCTGAAAATAAAGGTTGTTAATTTCAAATCCGCACACACCGATAATATTCTTTTTAACATCATGTATCGGAACAAAAACATATCTTGCGCTTTCCCAGGTTTCAGGAATTTCTTTTACAGAACTTAAAACATAACGGGTATTGTTCGCAAAAAACGAGTCGCTATTTTCAAAGAAATCAGTTTTGCACTCGATTTGCCATCCGCTATGAAATAACAAATCATTGTTTTTGCCGGTTGCGAGAGTGCCTCTGTAGAGAGTGAATTGTTTGTTTGCGGTATTTTCTGAATACAAATTCACATATTTTAGATAAATTCCGCTGCACAAAGGAGTCTCGCTTTTTGAGTTGACTGTTGTATTTAAAATATAAAATGCACCGCTTGACGGGGCCATCTGCATATTAAGATATACAGTGTTGTAAAGTTCTCCTTGCAATTTATCAATTGCATCGGGATTATCTTTCAAGTCCTCAAAGGTCAAATTGTTTTGAAGCATATATTTTTGAATATCAGCTTCAAGTTGCTCGGAAAAAGAAATTGCATACGCTGCGGTTTTGTCTATATCATTTTCAATTTTTTCAGAGTAAGTCGCAAGTTGTGTGTCAAGAATATCTGAAAGTTCTCTGTCAGTGGGGTTCAGTACGCCAAACAGATTTAAAAGTAGCAAAAGAAGAGCTAAAAATACAGTGATTACGGTTATGATATACAAAACAAATCTTCTGCGCATAGAATGTTTTTCGGTCTTTATGTGGTTTATTAAGTTTTTAAATTCAAAATATCTTAATAGTTTCATAATCTATTCGCTCTTATCTCGATTATTTTTCAGAAAGCTTTTTGATTTCTGAAAGTGATGCTTTTGTAAGTTCGTTTAGTACACTTTCTTTATCTTCGCCTGAAGCAACTCTGTTCTTATATTGAGTATGAGCAGAGCTTAAAACTAATCTTACATTTTCTTCATAGCTTTTCTGAACATCAGATGCTCCGTCGTATAAAGGAATTGCATACAGTTCATAATCCCCGAACATTATATCAATGGTGTCATAGAGGTTTCTGTAGTTTTCATTTTCAATAGAATCCTTTGTTTCAAACAAAAGATTAAATGCATCGTCTTTTACCGGAAGGTATCCTGCTTCTGTTACAAAATCTATGTTGTTTTCTTCTTCGGTTATCCATTTTGCAAAAATATATGCTGCATAATTTTTTCTCTCATCATTACTCTTTACGGCAAATAGTCCGGTACCGCGATGAACTGAAGCAGGTGTGTCTTTATCAAAAAGAGGATAAGGCATAGAAATTGATTTTATATTAACCGTGGTGTTGTCAGGATAGATTACACTATCAGGCTGGTACAAAACATCGGCTGTAGAGCCTATGTTTGATATGATCTCAACCGTTTTCCAACGAGATGCCGCATATCCGTCATGAAGACATATTCCGCCATAAATTGCACATTTTGCCAGAGGATTCCATATATTTTCAAATGCTTTATTTTCAAGGTTTAATTTTCCGTCTTTGACGAAATTTTCACCCTGTGTTTGCATTCCTATATATGAATAATGATAAAAGTCGTTTATCTGTGTAAAGCTTTGCCCACCTGACCAGTCATAGTATGCATTTGATGTTTTGAAAAGTCCGTCAAAGGTTTTTAAATCATTTACACTGCAGGATGTTTCTTTGCTGAAGTCATCAAATAATGTTTTGTTTAAATAGAATACTTCTGAAGATTTTGCAATGGGGAGCATTAGCAGCTCGTCTCCGAAATATCCTTCCAAAATAAATTTATTTGTATATTCGGAAAGTTCCTCTTTTGAAAAATAATCATTCCACGAAAGCAGACGTTCTTTGCCCACAAGCTCAGCCACTCTCGGATAAGCCGTAAACAAATCCGGCAATTTTTCAGCACCCGGCTCATCATTTGCAGCATCAGAAAGTGCCTTATCTATCGCAGATGAACTTGTTACTGAAACAACATTAACAATAATTCCTTTTTCTTTACCAACGGTACTGTTAAACTTATTAATTTCAACATTAAAAGGTGACTTTGTCTGACTCCCATACACATGCCACATTGTAAGTGTAACAGGGTTGTCGGGATCGGTTCTTTTTTTGTCTTCACAAGCTGAAAATAAAGATGTAATAAAAATAATCATAATAAGCGAAGCGATAATTCTTTTCATAATTCTCTCCTTTTCTAACACTATATCCCTACCCAAAACCCCACCCTTTTTTCAAAAAAACTTATCAATCCCACATTTTTTTTGCATTTTGGGTGGGGATTTATTTTGAATATATAAGTATAATTAAATCAGAAAATATATCTTTTTTTGTATTTTTTACCTATATTATATTATAACACAAAACATTGATTTAGTCAAGGTCTCGGGCAATTCTTGTAAAAAGAAGGGAGTGGGTTTTTTGGATGTAAAGAAAAACAAAACAGCAAGCTTCAAGATTAATAAAACTCCAAGTGGTAATATTTATGAATTCTTTTGTGACTTGTCCCACGCCCTTGTATATTCATCAAAACCGATTAGAGCTGACAATCCCGAAGAAGAACTTATGCGTGCTTGGGGTGAAGGTGGAAAAGAATATTTTAACAGATGCCAAAAATGTGGCAAGTGGGTTATTGACGCTATGTATAATCCCGATGTGTGGAGCTGCGTGCAATGTGTTCCGATAGAGGATTACCCCGATTATTGCCCGGTGTGCGGAGCAAAAACGCAGGAACTATCTAATTTTTGTCACGTATGCGGAGCAAAGCTTTTTTACGGAGGTGAAGAAGAAAATGAAAAAACGGAACGCAAATAGAAAAAAATCACTTTCCTACTTTGGATTTGGAACTGACATTATGAAGCATTCGGTGGTATGTAGTGAGTGTAATTCTTTAGAACCAAGTAACAGGATGTATTGCAGTAAGTGTAATTCTAAATTGCCTAAATCAAATTTACATGATTTGTATAAGTCCTATCATATAAGCTGTGAAAAATGCGGCACGGTTCTTTCAGATTCTATGCACTACTGTCCTCACTGCGGTAACAGGGTGAAAGCATCCTCCGAGCTTTGTGCACTATAAAATGAAATGAGGTAGAAAGATTATGGATACAATTCAAAACTATAAATGTCCTTGTTGTACGGCGCCTTTAGTGTTTAATGCCGTAACGCAGAACTTAACATGTGAATCATGCGACAATACTTTCCCACTTGAAACGATGCGGCAAATGACAGAAGGCTCTGCCGATTCCGGTGGCACATCAAAATACGATTGGGAAAGCTATACGCCAAGAAATTATGAAGACACAAACGAGGTTACTCTTTCAAATTATTCATGCCCCTCCTGCGGAGCAGAAATTCAGGGCGATGATACACTTGGCTCCACAGTTTGTCCATATTGCGGCAACTCCACTATTGTCAAAGGACAATTTGAAGGAACACTAAAGCCTGATTACATAATTCCGTTTAAGCTAAATAAAAAATCTGCAATAGAGGCTTTTGAGGGTGATTTCAAAAATGCACCGTTTTTGCCCGATGAATTTAAGAATAAAAGAAAAATTGAAGAGATGGCAGGCGTATATGTTCCGTTCTGGATGTTTGATTGCGACTGTGATGCGGCAGTAAGCTACAATGCAGAAAGGATAACCGCATGGAGCGATTCAAATTATAATTACACTAAAACTGATTATTTTAAGTTATTCAGAAGTGGTACTATTGGCTTTGCCAATATCCCTGTGGATGCCTCTAAAAAGGCTGAAGATAGTTATATGGAGGCTATAGAACCCTTTAACTATGAAGATGCCGTTGAATTTAGCGGAGCGTATCTTTCTGGATACTTGGCTGATAAATATGATGTATCGGCAGAAGAAAGCATCGAAAGAGCGAACGAACGAGTTAAAAATTCAACCATTGAGGCATTTAATGACACTACCAACCATTACACAGCAGTAATTCCCGAAAACTCAAGGGTAAGCTTTTCAAACGGCAAGATAAGATATTCCCTCCTTCCTGTATGGATGCTCAATATTAAGTATATGGATAAAATGTATAAATTTGCTATTAACGGACAAACAGGAAAAGTCGTTGGTGAATATCCTGTTGATAACAGCAAAAAGTGGAAGTATTTTTGGAAGATTGCAGGCATTGCATATGTAGCAGCGGCCGCTATCGGCTGGATGCTTTTGCATTAAGGGGGGTGGTCGATATATGAAAAAATTACTTTCTTGTGTTTTACTTACTCTACTCTTGCTCACTCTGTTTTTGCCCGTATATGCATCATTTGAAAATCCTTCAATTGTGGATGAAGCAGGATATTTGATGCAATCGGAGCTTGCATCACTTACAGAAAAGCTTGATAAAGTCAGAAACGAATATGATTTTGAGGTAGCAATTTATACAGAAAGTGAAATGACATCAGATACTGCAGAAGCATCTGCTGATGATATTTATGACTATGGTGGTTACGGTGCAGGTGAAAACGATGACGGTATAATGCTTTACATTTGCCGTGACACAAGAGAATATCACTTCACCACTCACGGAAAAGGTCGTGAGTATTTCAACAAAAACGGACTTATCTATCTTGAAAGCAAGGTATTGCCTTATCTTGAAGATGATAACTACTATAAGGCATTTTCTGTTTATATTGAAACCGCAGATGAGTTTCTTTCGATGGCAAAAGACGGAAACCCATATAACGAAAAGAATTTAAGTACAAAATACATTGTCGGTGTTGTTTTGGTTTGTCTATTAACTCCTCTTTTACTCGGCTTTATAATGATGAAAAAGAAGCTTAAGAAAATGAAAACGGCGGTAGAAAACGATTATGCGGCAAATTACATAAAATCCGGAAGTATGAGAATTGACACATCAAGAGATTTGTTCCTGTATTCAAGGATTACGAAAACAGAAAGACCAAAATCAAGTTCAGGCACACATACCTCATCCTCTGGCAGAACACACGGCGGACGAGGCGGAAGTTTTTAATTTGGAGGGTAATTATGAAAAGAATTTTATCATTTATTTTATGCTTAACAATGATTATGAGTTTTGCACCGGTTGCATTTGCAGAGCACTATTCCAATTTTACCGATGTTAAACCTGACAGTTGGTACTATGAAGATGTGGATAATGCGGTAAGACTTGGTATTATCAACGGAAAAACCGAAACAACCTTTGCTCCCGATGATAACCTTACATATGCTGAAGCAATCAAGCTTGCGGCTTGTATGTATCAGCTTTACAAAGACGGAAGCGTATATCTTGTACCCGGCGGAAATCCTTGGTATCAAATTTATGTTGATTATGCCAAAGACCACGGAATAATAACAGAAAACTTTTTCTATAAGGTTAGCAACATTAACGAAAAGGCCACAAGAGCAGGATATATGGAAATATTCGCAAATGCCCTTCCCGATGAGGCTCTTAAAGGTATAAACAATGTTCCTGACGGCTCTATTCCCGATGTTCCTATGGTTCACGAGAGTTCAATCAGTATATACAAGCTCTATCGTGCGGGAATTCTGACAGGTGTGGATGCAAAGCACAACTGCAAGCCGGAGGATAACATCAAAAGATGTGAGGTTGCGGCAATCATTACAAGAATGATGGACGAAACAAAGCGTGTTAAGTTCAGTATGGGAACAACCTCCGAAGAACCTAAAACAGAGGATCCTAAAACTGAAGAACCGGAAACAGAAAAACCAAAGCTTGAAATTCCAGAGGATGCAGAACCTGCTCCGGAAATAAAGGAAGATGAAAAATCAGCAGAAATACCTGAAACACCTGATATGTATGAGCCTTTCGAGATAATAGTGGAGCCGGAAAGGATTGATTCTGCCGATGAAGGCGAAACACTTACATATACAGTCAAAGCATCAGGTGGAAAAACACCATATACATATTCTTGGGGTACAAGAGACAGATATAACGGATTTACTGAATTTACCGAATCCGATTATGTAAAGGGCGCTAAAACTAATACGCTTTCTCTTGTTTTTGATATTGACAATGTAACAACAAGTCAGTTCTACTGTAAGATTACAGATAGCCTCGGTCAGGAAGTGAAATCCGAAGCGGTGACAATACCCGAAAAGGTATTTATATTCAAGCCCGAGAATGTTACCAAATACAATTCCGGTTACATTTTCACAGGCAGAGTTGAAAAAGGTGCCTTAAGAGCCGGCGAAACAGTTTCAATGCATATGCCATCACACGGCATTGAGGTTTTCGGCGTTGCTACAAAAATCGAAATGTTCAAAAAATCCATTGATGAGGTAAAGGAAAACGATTATTGCGGAATCCTGATAGAAGAACCGGAGGAAATTCCATATGATTCATGGGTAGTTGAAAATCTTGGAGAAACACTGGCAGAAAGACTTGTAAATATGGGCAATTATGGCTTTAAGGCATGGATGCATATTACACCTTGCAGATACACCGCAGATGTTGGAGATAAAACATACGTGCAGGTCAACGTTTTCGGTGGCAAAGCTCCATACACATATGAATGGTATAAAAGTGAAAACTTTGGCGACTATACAGAGCTTAAGAGAGATAACAAGTATAAAGTAGATGAGGGCAAGGTAGAAATCCTTGTCGATGAAGCTGAGTTCTCAAAACGTATGACATATAAGTGCATAATAACTGATGCTACAGGCTTTACCAAAACAGCAAGTAATATGTATGTTGTTCCTAAAACAACACCGTATCTCGCATATCAGCCAAATACTGTCCGTGCAAACTATGGTGAAGAAGTTTCATTCTATGCTTATGCGAGAAACAGCGATGCAACCTATCAGTGGTACATAAAAAATGACAACACAAATGGTTGGAAAAAAATCGAGCCGACCGACACATGGGCAAAGGGTGCTACAACATCAACACTGAAAATACAGGTTGAGAAGGCTGATTTCATAAGTCACTGTGAATACAAATGTGAAGTAACACAAGGAAGTTATAGCGTAAGTTCAAATGTGGCAAAGCTACTTCCTAAGGATATTGTTATAACTGAGCAACCAAAAAATGTGAGCGCAAAACACGCAGAAAAAGCAAAGTTTAAGGTGGTGGCAGAGGGTGAAAACGGACCATTTACATATCAATGGCTGATACAGACTCCTGATAATGAAATCCCACTAATGATTACAGAAGCATTTCCATGGGCAGAAGGCTATTATACAGATACCTTGTCAGTTGCAGTTGATGAAAACAAGCTTACATCTGATTACAAGTTCAGCTGTATTGTAACAGACAAAAACGGTGTAAGAAGAATATCAAATGAGGCTTATGTTATTGTTACTGCCGATGCAAATGTAAGCTTTGATGAAGAAAAAACCAAAGACAGTATGATAGTTATAATGCCATAACTATATAAAATTAAAGAAAAGAGGTAAACAAATATGAAAAAAACATTATCAATCATCCTATCGTTGTGTATGCTGCTTTCTATGGCAACAACAGCCTTTGCGGCATACGGAGAACACGAACATCAGCTTATGGATATGGCAAATATGGAGTGCCACTATTCCGAATGTACCATCTGCTTTGAACTTTTCAATGTAGGAGTACACACCTTTAAAGATGGAAAATGTACAGTTTGCGGTCATGATGAATTCGTAAATCCTTTTGTTGATGTCCCTGAAGATGCGTGGTACCACGATGAAGTAGTAGGAGCTGTTTACACAGGTATTATCAACGGTAAGAGTGCAACAGAATTTAAGCCTGATGATCTTCTTACATACGCAGAAGCAATCAAGCTTGCGGCTTGTATGAGTCAGGTTTACTTAAATGGTAATGTAACTCTTACATCAGGTACTCCTTGGTATCAGCCTTATGTTGATTACTGCAAAATCAATAACATAATCAAAAAGAATTATGACTATAACGCAAATGCTACACGAGCAGGATACATCGAAATCTTTGCAAGTGCTCTTCCTGATAGTGCATTTGAAGAAATAAACAATATTCCAAACGGAAGTATTCTTGATGTTAAGTCAGGAGCTACATATGCTCACTATGTGTATAAGATGTACCGTGCAGGTATTTTAACAGGTGTTGATGCACTTCACAACTGCAAGCCTGATGATAATATCAAAAGAAGCGAGGTTGCTGCAATTATTTCTCGTATGATGGATGAAGGCAACAGAGTAAAGTTTGATATGTCTGATCCTGACGGCAATAAAAACACAGAGGATGACAACGATAAAGAAATAATAAACAAAAACGAAGAAAACGAAGACAAAGATAAAGATGAAGATGCTGAAAAGGATAATACTAAGCAGAACACCGAAGAAAAAGAAGATGAACCGATAAATATAGCTCCTGAAGATCCTCAGATTGGGGTTCAGGATCCTACTCAGACGGTTGATCCCGGTGTTTCTGTCACACCAACCAAACCTTTTGACGGCGGAAGTCAGGAGTACATTCTGGACACACCTCTTACCATCCACAAACAGCCCGAAGGCTCAGATGGCGTAGAATATGGCACAAAATATGAACTTGAGGTTCAGGTGTTTGGCGGCAAAGCTCCGTACACATATGAATGGCAGTACAAAGTTCGCAGAGATGCAGTAACAATCAAAAACGGAGATTATGCAAAGGATGCTGAAAGTGCTGCACTTGTTCTTTCAGTTGAAAAAGAAAACACTCTTCTCGGTCAGGGTATCTACTGTGTAATTACCGATGCAGAAGGCACAAAGGTAACAACTGATACAGTTAAGGTTTACGGACCTTTCTCAATGCCCGTTGATGAGTGGACTTTAGAATCAGGTAAGAATACTCTTATCGGCAGAGTGGCAGACGGTATTCTTAAAAAAGGTGAAAAGGTTTCTGTTATAAGGGACGGCAAGGTTATCGCAATAGGCGTTGCAGAAGATTTGCAGATGTTTAATAAATCCATGGACGAAACCGTTAAGGGAGAAAATGTTGGAATCGTATTTAACAGAGACGAAGGCGTAATACCTTCAAGCGGTGATATCGTAGTTAAATATCAGCCTACACACGTTGTTGACACAAGCGATATCGTAAACTAATCAGTTGTTAATTAAAATTAACATAAACATTTAAGGAGGTAAAGATTATGGGATTAGGAGATTTCTTTAAAAACATTTTTGGTAAAAAGACCTGTGCATTTTGCGGAGGCGAGTGCGGTATGATGAGCCGCACAAAAATTAAGGGCGATGAGTATATCTGCTCAAAATGCGATGATATGTGTTCAAACTTTATCAGAAAAAGCAGATTTACAAAGCCGGAGCTTGAAGGACATATGGAGTATATGAAACGCTCTGACAGAATTTACAAAGAAGTAATTCTACCGAATGTCCAAAAACACGAGTGTTATCCGTCTGCAACACAAAGACAGGGTATTGAGTTCTTTGATGATTTTGGAATGTTCCGTATTATGGATGGTTCCAGAGACCACAAGGAAAACTATCCAAAGGAATTATTCCGCTATGACCAGGTGGCAAGCTATGAGCCGTATTACGAAGAAGCTGAGCCTGAAGAAGCCGGTAAACCGAAAGTATTCCACGAGGGCGGTATTATCATAAGACTTGTAGGTGCACTTGATGACACTACGAAAATGCAAAAAGGACTTCGTGCTCATCCGTACATCACGGAAGAAATCAAGGTGTGCTTTGCAACTAACGACAGAGAAAAAGAAAATTATCTTAAATATGCAGAAAATGCAATCTGGCACTTTAACAAAATCTTTGGTGTTCACGATGATGAGCATGCACTCTTCAGCTTTGGTATGTCAACAAAGGAAAAACGTGACTTAAAAGCGGCAGTTGCCTTTACCAAAACTGCATTTGATGCTGTAAAGGTTGCAAAGAATGGCGGCGAAATAACTGACGAAAAGAAAGCGGAAATTATGGAAAACATGAACGCCATTGACGATGCACAAACCGGCGGACTTGCAGTGTATACAAGAGCGGCTGATAGCGCGGAAGCAAAAATTCAGTAAATTATCAAAATATTAAATTTAAGGAGGAATTATATCATGAAGAAATTATTATCTGTTGTTTTGGCACTTACGTTGGTTTTATCACTGGCAGCATGCGGCGGCGACAACAAAGGTGCCAAGATTACACTTTATGAAGATACATGGGAGGGCGACAATGTAAAACTCGCAGTAGATTTTTATTATCCTGAAGATGCGGGCATTACTTTAGAGGGTGACGAAGAATATCCGAACTGGATTGATATGAAGTACGAGTCAAAAAATATAACAATAGGTCCTGCAATTTTTGAGGACACAACCTTTGATTCAAACAAGGAATACGCAAAAGAGAACGAAGATACATATGAAGAGTTTGAGCTTAACGGTTATGATTGCTATGCTTATGAAGACTTTGGCGGATATTGCATCTATGTGCATTTAGAAGAGGTTTCAGAAACAACTGACAGATACCTTGTAATTAATACAGAAACTATTGATTACAGCAAGGATGGTACTCCTGAGGACAAAGCTCAGTACGAAGATGAGGATATCAAGAAAATTGTTGACTCCTTTGAATATCGTGGTGTAGTTGAATATCCTGAAGAGGAAGAAAAAACAGAAAAATAATTAAAGGAGATAGATTAAAATGAAAAAATTATTAGCATTATTATTGGCAGGAATTATGATTTTTGCACTTGTTGGTTGCAACAATGCAGAAGTTTCGGAAGAAGCAGACAATTCAGGTTATTCAGAAGAACTTGACGAAGCCGAAGATGTAGTAAACAAAATCAATATGACCTACGGCGATGACGAAACAAAGATTACACTCTATAAGCCTGATGGTGCATTCTTTTCAGTTGATGCAGAGGATGCCGAAGATGCAGGTGACATTGTAATCATGCTTGCTGATGACTATTCCTGGGATGCAGAAATTATGGGATATAAGCATTTTGAGGGTATCAGCAGTAACGAACCATTTGTAGAGTATTATTTTGATGGTGCGGCATCGGATGATTATACATTCTATGAACAGGAAGCAATTGACCTTGGTATTGATTTTGAAGGAAAGCCTGTAAAACTCATCAGATACACCTACAAAGAGGTAGATGACGAAGAAGAATACAAGGCATGCTTCGTAGGATTTGAATACAAAGGCACAGAAGACAGCGGTCTTTTTGGTCTGAAAATTACTCCTTCTGATGAAGAGCTTTCAGATGACTACATAAAAGATTTGTTCACACAGATTTTTGCTTCTTAAAAGTCTTAAAATGTGCGGAAGGGAACCTGAGTGTTCCCTTCTTCTCAAAACCCTTCAACCTTTATTTGAAGGGTTTTGAGAAGAAGAATTTCTTCGCGAGAAAGGAGGACTTTTTATGACAAAAAGATTCGTATGTATAGGAATGGTGGTTTGCATCTTGCTTTCCCTTTGCTCTTGCGAAAAAGCACCAAATAACATTGTGAATGAAACTCCCGAAGAGGATATATCCTTCATTTCAGTAATGCTTGGTGATAAAAACATTGAGGAATGGAATGAGAACAATGTTATTGCAAATGTATCATGGGACAAACTGAAGCTTTCAGAAGATGATGAGAAAAAATTCCCCGAGCTTAAAAAGACCTTTGATAAGCTAAACAACGAAGCATTAAAAGATGCAAAAGCATTGATGTATGAACTCTCGGGTGCTGCCAAGGATTTAGAGGGTGATAAATACAATCCTCTTTATCTTGAAGGAGTGTCAGAAGTATATTTACAAAGAGCCGACACAAAGATTGTAAGCTATGTAGAGGAGGTATTCGTACATTCCGGTGGCGTACACCCCGATTATCATTACATAACATCTAATTTTAACCCAAAAACGGGCGAAAAACTAATATTGACTGATGTTATGCCAAGTATCAAGGGTTTGCCTGATATTCTGGAAAGTGAACTGAGCATCAAATACGATTATCTGAATTTCGGCGAAAATCAGTTATGGACGATTTTTAACGAGTATTCTCCTGAAGATTATAATTGGACGCTTGATTATCAGGGCATTACATTCTGGTTTAGTCCTTATGATATAGCCGCCTATGCAGCAGGCCCTCTTTCTGTGAAAATCTATTTTGATGAAGAACCTTATATTTTCAATGAAGAATATACAAAGGCACCTTCCGGAAACTTTTGCTTGATGCTTCCGATGCGTCAAAAGATTGATTTTGACCTGAGCTTAAATGATGATAAAAAGGATTGCATTGAAGTAGATACAATGCCGGATCACTATGGCTCGTACAACATGCTGTCAGTTACGGTAAACGGAAAAACTTATACCGATGAAATCAACTATGCTTACGATTTTGATGTTTATTTAGCACATATCGGCGATAAAAATTATATTTATTCAGATTCGTTCTCGGATAATGACTACCATATGTTCTGTACCTGGGATATAAATGGCGATACTCCAAAAATGACACAGGAGCTTTATGGTACTGAAGTTGATTACGAGTATATAGAGGAAGGCTTTGAAGATGGTACAGTGTATAAGCAAGCCTTTAATAATCCTGAATTTTTAAGGCTTGAAACAAGGTTTGAAATATTGGGAACCCGTGGAGCTACAGCAACATATAAACTAAGCGAAACAGATGGAAAACCAGAAATGACAGATAAAGCCTACACCTTTAATTACGGTCATGATGTAAAAACAGCAATACCTCTTGATGCAGAGCTTCTGCCTGAAATGGAAAAAACAGAGCTTCCAATTGGCACATCACTCACACCATATCAAACAGACGGAAAAACTTTCGTTGATTTAAAGACAGAAAACGGCTCAGTTGTAAGGCTTAATATTGATGTTTCCGATTGGCCGAGAAAAGTAAACGGTATTCCTGAAGATGAATGCTTTGAAGAATTATTATATGCGGGGTGATTTTATGAGAATGGTAAGAAATATTATGAAATTTATGACTGTTATCACAATGCTGGCATCACTCTTTGGGTGTGCAACAGAAAAACCACAACCGCTTGACAAAACAGGTATGGTATATAAGGACTCGGATTACAGAAGCATATATGCAAATGTATTCGACTTTGATAATTACGATGGTCAGCCGATGTTTGCGGTGGCATTTTTAGGATATGGTGACAGAATGGAGTTCCGTCATACATATATTGAAGGAATTTTTGCTGACTTGGATGATTTTGCCATAGAGCAGATTGGTCACATTGATTACGAGGGCGATGAATGGTACTTAATCGTGCCGAGATATAAAGAGGATGTCGATATAACAAATCTTGATACAGGCGAAGTACATACCATATATAACGGCGAAGCATTTACCGTTAAATGTAACTTGTCTGATTTACATTCAAATATTGAAATCAGCACAGAGCTGAATTTGAGCGGACATAAATTCAGCCCTCAAATCGGCGGTGATGGAAAGCTTATTAAAAACCCTGATGTGTGGGATATAACAGATTATGGAGTAATGGATGAAAATTTATATGTTCAGGAAGGAGAATAAATTATGGGATTATTAAAAGCAGGAATTGGAGCACTTGGCGGAGTACT
>CACXES010000006.1 GCA_902766745.1 uncultured Ruminococcus sp. | reverse complement strand
TTCATTCAACTGTGTCATGATTTATTATCTCCTTTTATTTTATATTGGAGATTATTTCCATTTACACGGTTGAATATACAGCCTCTATTAGTCTGATAATTCTATTTCAAAAACATTTTCACATTCATCGCAAATTAAATGTATTGCTTTGATTTTACCGTTTTCTTCGGTTTCAATATTATCAACTGTTATTTTTTTGCTTTTGCAGATAGGGCAACTGTGTTGTGAGATGGGATCAAACGATTTTTGTAATACATTTTCGTATAGGCCAACAAGTGAAATACACAGAGATACACAAGTAGAAGCTTCGTAATATGTTGCATTACTTGAATGGGTTATTTTATTTGCATAATCCCAAGTTGCTTCGGTTATTTTTTTAATTATACTACGATAGTCTGCATTATCCGATCCTTTTAAGAAAAACTGAATTGCCAATTCGGTTTTTCTCTTGAAATTCGAAGATTGTGGCTGTTCTTGGTCTCCTGCCATATGCGGAGAATAAATGTGATTTCCAAGTTCGATCAATATTTCTCTGCTTTGAACACCAATAGATTGAAAATCTTCTATTTCAGTGGCTGAATCAATCAAAGTAGCAATACTTCGTAATTTGCGTAAAAGTTGAGGTGCAATTTCAGCATTTAATGTAGCGGCTTGAATATAATCATCAGGATTATATTGCTCTTGCGAAGACTGCATTCGCTGCATTATTCCCATATGAAAGGAGTATACTTCGTCTGTCCCGAAATAATATGCCCCTTGAGGATATAAATTCATTGGCACAGCATCTCCCTCAACTACCCACCATGCACCATCATTGTCAGTTTTGACATTCCATACAGTGACTTTTACACCTAGATCATCAAAATCTTGTTCGGGTTTTGCACTCAAGACTTTACATTTATTTTGACTTTGCCATTCGACGTATTTTGCAACATCTTCAAAAGTTCGTTTTTCCACAAATAATATCCTCCTTACTTTTATGACTATTTTATCACAGAACGTTTATTCTTTCAAGAAATTAGGCACAGATCAATTCATTAAACAAAAACACATGTGGTCAAATTCAAAAATTACATATTTCTAAACAAAACAAAAACCTCAGAAACCGCTTGGTTACTGAGGTTTAAGGTGGTCGGGATAACAGGATTTGAACCTGCGGCCTCTTCGTCCCGAACGAAGCGCGCTACCAAACTGCGCTATATCCCGAAATAAAATATTTAGTTTTTTCTATATTTCCGTGTCTGTGGGATAACATGTGGTCAAAACTTGTTTGACCACATGTATTTTGTTTTTTAAGTCGCCGTAAAGTGGCGGTGTTAAAAGGTTTGTGGGAGTTCGGCTGATTACTAATGAATTGAATAGTACCGTGTCCCGAACGAAGTACTCTACCAAACTGAGCCACACCTCGACAACGGACACTATTATATCACAACGCACGCGCTTTGTCAAGTGTTTTTTCCTTTTAATTTACGTTTTAATATTTTTTAAAATTTTCAATATTTAAATTGCGCTAAATTGCAATATCAAACAAGATTTTTTTAAAAGCAATATTTGCTGAATCGTAATTGGATTTTTATCAAATTCATGAGTGAGAAAGCATACAGAAAACAGTGATATTGAGTGGATGGTGTGGACATATTCTCGGCCGGGAATGTCAGAGAATCGGGTGAGTGTGGACTTGGATTTTTATATTATCTCATTTGCCGGGTTTGATTTTCTTCACCTTATGATTATTCCTTCTTTATATTCACGCCTATGGAAGAGAGCTTTTCTTCAAAGCGTTCGTAGCCGCGTTCTATATGCTCGGTATTTTCGATTTCGGAATCACCCTGGGCGGCAAGGGCTGCAATGACAAGTGCCGCACCGGCGCGCAGGTCGGTTGCCTTGACCTTGGCACCGCTCAGACGCTTTGTACCGTCTATAACTGCGGTTCTGCCGTCTATTTTGATTTTTGCCCCCATTCGAATAAGCTCAGGAACCTGCATAAATCTGTTTTCAAAGACAGTTTCGACTACAACGCCTGTCCCATCGGCAACGCTCATGAGTGACATGAACTGTGCCTGCATGTCGGTGGGAAAGCCCGGATAAGGCAGGGTTTTTATGTCTACGGCTTTTATTCTTTCGCAGGGTATAACCTCCAGGCAGCCGCCGCACTCGGTTATACAAATGCCTGCTTCGTTGAGCTTTGCAATTACCGGCTTCAGGTGGTCTGAGATAACGTTTTCAAGTCGGAGATTGGATTTGGTAACCGCAGCAATAAGCATAAATGTGCCGGCCTCGATACGGTCGGGAATTATTGTATATTCGGCGTGACCAAGACGTTTTTTCCCGATTATTCTGACGGTATCGGTGCCTGCCCCGTATATGTCCGCACCCATCGCTGTGAGAAATCCCGCAAGGTCAACAACCTCCGGCTCTGTTGCGGCATTTTCTATAACTGTTTCGCCGTCTATGAGACAGGCGGCATTCATAAGATTTTCGGTGGCACCGACACTCGGGAAATCCAGATAGATTCGGGTTGGATTGAGTCTGTCGCATTTAAGCTCAACGTAGCCGTGCCCCTGGCGTATTTTGGCACCCATGGCAGTAAAGCCCTTTAGGTGCAGGTCGATAGGCCTTGCACCGATTCGGCAGCCGCCGGGAAGCGGAATTTTTGCCCATCCGTATTTGGCAAGCATAGGGCCGATAATCAGAAAGGATGCGCGGAGCTTGCTTGCCTGTTCCATATGTGAAGCCTTTGGAGTTATGCTGCCGGGGGAAATTATTAAATCGTGTTCGTTTTCTAATTTAACGGAAGAACCGGCAGAGGTAATCAAATCACACATATTTTCGGTATCGGAAAGCCTTGGAATATTGTGAAGCACCGTCTGTCTGTCGCTTAAAAGAGATGCGGCAATAATCGGGAGAGAGGCATTTTTTGACCCGCTTATCCTGACTTCGCCGCCGATTTTTGTTCCCGGTGTTATCTTGTATGCAGCCATAATAATCCTCCAAATTATGCAGAGCATATTTTTAGTTAGTATCTGCATAATATCGGCATATATACAATATAGTTTTGCATAAATACTGTTTTGCATATAATGATAATTTGCTCAATATTTTTCTCGGATAAAATCATTGTACACTGCCGTAAGTTGAAAAATTTAGAACAAATAATTCGTCAATATGTTAAATATTTCACCATTTCGGCTCTGCATCATGTATTTTATGGACACTAAATACAAAATATAAAAATTATTTTAAATAACTATTGAAATAATTGATGTTTTTTGGTAGAATAAAGATAATGCTGTACTTGTATCTGTTAATGTACGACAGATGCTATGCACGGACGTCATGATTTTGCGTCGGACAGGTCGGTCTGCCGCACGCAATTATTCCCTGTGCATCGTGCAGCGGCGGACTATGGTTAGAAAGGCTATGAAAATTATGAAGAATTCATCGGCAAGGCTTATAGCCGACTGTGCCTTGGGTGTTGCCCTTTCGGCAGTTTTGATGCTCATATCGGCATATGTTCCGTTTTTATCGTTTGTAAGCCTGCTGGCGTGCGGTTCGCCGATGGTGTATATAGTGTTTAAGCATAACGCATACGCAGGTATTCTTGCGGCTCTTTGCACCCTGCCGGTCGCATTTATCGTGCTCGGTGATATTTTGGGTACGCTGATGCTTATGCTGCTGTATATTGTTCCGTCATTGGTCTTTGCCATAAGCAGAAAGAAGCTCGGTGACGGAGGGTTTTATGCGACACTTGTCCTGACGGCGGCGACCTGTGCGGCGGCATATATCGTTATGCTTCTTATAACAAAGGGCGAAGGCGGGGGAATACAGGATTATATTGCCTCAAGCGGTGAAAGTATGCGTTCGACTATGGAAAAGCTTCTCCCTGAGGCCGGGATTGAACGGGCGGAGATTAAAACCGCTCTTTCGTCGGCAGTAACTGCGGCAGTGGAAATGGTAATGAGATATTTGCCGAGTATTGTGATAGGTGTTTCGTCTGTTACTGCTTATATGCTGATCATGTTTAACGTGTTTATAATGAAAAGACTTCGCACGGCTGAGATGCATTATCCGGGATTCTTTGAGCTTAAGATGCCGAGAAGCACTTGCTTTGTATTGATAATATTCTATATTATAGATATATTCACTGACGATAAGTCAATGTTCTCGGCGGTTTGCGATAACCTGACGGCACTACTTACGGCGGGCTTTGCGATATGCGGACTGTCGTTTGTCGATTATTATTTTAGCCGCAGGCTGCACTCCGGATATTTGAGAGCAGCGGTATATGCTGCAGTCGGAACGGTCGGGTTTATGCTTGTGCCGTTTGCGTTTGAGATATTGATTTTTATCGGATTTTTTGACGGCTTACGGGATATGCGCGGCATAGTGGGTACAAGAGGTGATGACAATGCACGAAGATAATGACAATATAGTAAATATTGAATTTAAAAACAGTATAAAAAGTATTGCCGTCACCGCAGCAATACTGATAGTCCTCGGTGTTATCGGCTTATATTGCGGAGTGAACGGGGCTTATGTTGCGGCAAAAATTATTTCCGTTATTTCCATTGGGGCGGGAGTTCTGACGGTTGTTTTGGGGTACGCCGTTGCGCTTAACCGCAGAAAAAATGTTATAAAGTGCATAGAGCAGCTATCCTTCGGCGTAAATGCCTCGGTTAAGGCGGCGGTTATGAGCTTTCCCGATCCCATTGTTGTTGTTGATGAGGCGGGGACGATTTGCTGGTACAACCTCGGATTTTCGGGGATGTGCAATGTCAGCGGCCTGTACGGCGCAAATATTACGGAGATATTTCCGGATATTCACCCTGAATTTTTTGCGGATGACACACATTCGGTCAGAGAATTTTCGTACAACGGCAGAGATTTTGTCTTGCACGGAAATGCGACCGCATATTCAACCGAAGGCGAAAGCAGAATTCTGATCGCAATAAGCTTTTCGGACATCAGTCAAATAGCAAGGCTTCAAAAACAGCTTGAGGACAAGAAAACGGTTGTGTGCTGTGCGGTTATAGACAATTACGATGAGGTCTTAAAGGAGACACCGAATGCAAGCCACGGTATGTTGATCGGTGATATTGACAGATGTATAAGCCTGTGGGTTGAAAAGGGCGACGGAGTATACAAGCGTTTCGAGAGGGACAGGTATATTATCCTGTTTGAAAATTCTAAGTTTGAAACGCTTTTGAACGAGAAATTTACAATTTTAAATGAAATAAAAGAAATCAATCAACAAAATAAGATTCCCGCAACGCTTAGCATAGGCGTTTCGACTGCCGGAGAGGACCTTAGGGAAAATGAGCTTGTGGCGGCTGCGGCGCTTGATATGGCGCTTGGCAGAGGCGGAGATCAGGCTGTGGTAAAGACTGTGAGCGGCTATAAATTCTTCGGGGCAAGAAGCCTTGGTGTTGAAAAGACGACAAAGGTCAAGGCGAGAGTGGTTGCCCATAATCTTTGCTCGCTGATAGATGCGTCAAGCAAGGTTGTTATTATGGGACATAAAAACTCCGACTACGACAGCTTCGGTGCTGCCCTCGGCTTGTATCGTGCTTCCGAGGGCAGGGGTAAAAAAGCGTATATAGCAATGAACAGAAATACTTGCAATGTAAGCGACTTTCTTCATGACATTACCATGCATGAGGAATATCACGATTTTATCATAGGTGCTGACCGTGCTGCCGGAATTGTGGATGAGAATACGCTTTTGATTATTGTTGACACTCATCGGGCACCAATGGTTGAGTATACGAATCTTCTTGAGCATACGGATAATATTGTATTGATTGACCATCACAGACGCTGTGAGGACTTTATCGAAAAGACATCCTTGACATACCATGAGCCGTATGCATCGTCAACCTGCGAAATGGTGACGGAAATTCTGCAATATATGGACAGCACTCGTGATATATCGGTCTATGAGGCAGAGGCGCTGTACTGCGGTATATATATGGACACAAAGGCGTTTACCTTTAAGACAGGGGCGAGAACCTTTGAGGCCGCCGCCTATCTGCGTAAAAAGGGTGTTGACCCTGTTGGAGTCAGACGGCTTTTCAGGAATGACATATCAATGTATATTCAAAAGTCGAAGGTTATAAGCAATGCCAAAATATACAGGGATAATATCGCCATTGCAATCTGTGACGAGGTCAGCAAAAACGTATCTATTGTGGTTGCACAGGCGGCAGATAACCTGCTGGACATAAACGGCGTTGAGGCTTCGTTTGTGTTAGCCCAGGTCGGACAGAAGGTTATTATCAGCGGCAGATCTCTGGGTGCGGTGAATGTTCAGGTCATACTCGAAAAGTTGGGCGGCGGCGGACACAGTACCATTGCCGGGGCGCAGCTCGACAAAAACAGCCTGTCCATTGCGGAGCTTAAGCTTCATAACGCCATAGACGAGGTGCTGTTTGAATAGGTTTAATGCGTTAATTTATCGGCTCGGCACAATTTGAGTGCGGATGTCGGGATTATGTCTTGTTTGCCCGCGGAACGGGACTTAATAAACATACAAAAATGCGGGAGGAAAGGCGGACAATAACAATGAAAGTAATTTTAACTCAGGATGTAAAGTCGCAGGGTAAAAAAGGTGATTTGATAAATGTAAGTGACGGATATGCAAATAATTTTCTGCTTCCGAAGGGACTCGCAAAGCCGGCAACAAAGCAGGCAATAAACGAGCTTGAGGGCAAGCGCGGTGCGGAGCAGTACCGCAAAAATATGGAGGAGCAGAAGGCGAGCAATATAGCCGAGAGGTTAAAGGATATAAAGGTATCTCTGACTGCGAAGGCGGGCAAGGAGGGAAAGCTCTTCGGTTCGATAACCTCCAAGGACGTTGCCGAGGCACTGAAGGAGCAGTTTAACATAACGGTTGACAAGCGTAAAATCGACTTGCCTGACGGTATTAAAACCTGCGGTATCAGAGAGGTGAGCGTTACTCTTTACCCTAAAATAGTCGGCACGTTTAAGGTTGAGGTAAAAGAGGAAAAGTAGTTTTTATTTAAAACAATCAGAAAGGGGAATTGGTTTATGGAGGAAGCTTCGATAAACGGTACTCCGTACGGTGACGCCGCCGTTGTTCCCGAACAGAACAGAACGGTGCCATTCAGCAACGAGGCGGAGCAATCCGTTATCGGTGCGATGTTCCTCGACAAAAATTGTATTCCCGATGTAATAGGAATCGTAAAGTCGAGTGACTTTTATATTGAGCGGCACGCAGAGCTGTTTGAAGCGATTTGCCAGCTTTATAATCTCGGTAAGCCGATTGACCTCGTAACTCTTGAGGAGCAGCTTGTCCTCCGAGGTACGCTTGAAAAAATCGGCGGAATAAAATTTGTTGTGGATGTTGCCAATGCGGTTCCGTCAACGGAGAGCGTTTCTTATTATGCGGAGATAGTCAAGGATAAATCCGTGCTTCGGCAGATGATTGCCATGGCTGAAGAGGTCGAAAAAAGCTGCTATGCCGGCAACCGTGAAACGGATGAGATACTAAAGCTTGCGCAGCAGGATATTATAAAGATTACGCAGGACAGAACGACCAAGGGATTGGTTCATCTCGGACGTTATCTTAATGAGAGCGTTGAGCTTCTGGACAAGCTGTCACGGCGTACGGATGCGCTGACCGGGATTCCCACCGGATTTATTGATGTGGATAAGAAAACCTCGGGACTGCACAATGCGGAGCTTATTTTGATTGCAGGACGACCGGGAATGGGTAAGTCGAGCTTTGCGCTGAATATTGCTCAGAATGCCGCGGTACAGGCGCATAAGAACGTAGCTGTGTTCAGCCTTGAGATGCCGGGCATACAGATTGCGAACAGAATGTTATCGGCTGAAGCGAAAATCAGCTCAGAGAGGATAAAGAAGGGTGATCTGCGCGATGAGGACTGGGGGAAGCTTGCGTATGCGACAGAGGTTCTCAGCCGCTCGGGGATATATATAGATGATACTTCAAGCATAAACGCAACGGAAATCGGTGCAAGGTGCAGAAAGCTGATGCTGGAGAAGGGACTTGACCTTGTTGTTATCGACTATCTTCAGCTCATGAGCGGTTCGGCGAAGAGCCGCGGCAACAGACAGCAGGAAATTGCGGAAATATCGAGAAGTCTGAAGATACTTGCCAATGACCTGAATATCCCGGTCATTGCGCTGTCACAGCTCAGCCGTTCCTCCGATAAGGAGAAGCGTGAGCCGATATTGAGCGATCTGCGTGATTCCGGTGCGATAGAGCAGGATGCGGATATTGTAATATTTCTCCATCGAGAGGGATATTATAAGGATGATGTCGAGGAGCCGAACAAAACCAAATGTAATTTTGCCAAATACAGAAACGGCGAGGTGGGGCACGTTGATCTGACGTGGCTGGGAGAATATACCTCGTTTTCAGACTGGAGCGGTAAGCGTGAATAACAGCAGCACTAATTCGGAACATGATATTGTGATTGATGCCGCAAGGACGGCAATAGAAGATAATGCCCTAATCGAAAAGGGAGACAGGGTTCTTGTCGCTCTGTCGGGCGGAGCCGATTCGGTGTGTCTGCTCAGCGTTTTAAAGAAGCTGAGCGGAGAGCTTGGCTTTGAGGTTTGTGCGGCGCATCTGAATCATATGATACGAGGAGCGGAGGCTGACCGGGACGAGGCATATGCGGCGGAGCTTTGCACCGCACTCGGAGTAGGGTTTTATGCCGAACGCACCGATGTTCCTGCTATCTCGAAGGAGCGAGGTATATCGGAGGAGCTTGCCGGCAGGGAGGAGAGATATGCTTTCTTTGACAGGCTGTGTAAATGTCACGGGTTTACTAAGGTTGCGACCGCACATAATAAAAACGACAGAGCCGAAACGGTTCTGATGCGTATGATACGCGGAACGGGCATTGAAGGACTCGGGAGCATAAAGTACAAAAGGGATAATATTATCAGACCGCTGCTGGACGTTGAAAGATATGACATAGAGGAATATTGCCGAAGGGAAGGCTTGAAATTCTGTACCGATTCAACGAATGCTGATTCGGATTACACACGGAATCGTGTAAGAAACGAGCTTATGCCTATGCTGCGCGACAGCTTTAACCCGTCGATAATAGATTCATTGTGCCGCCTGGCGGACAATGCGGCGGAGGATGCGGAGTTTATAAACGGGTACGCAAATCGGCTTTATAACAGGATTAACAGTCCGTTGAAAAAGAAAAAGCCGGTGCTTTTGGATATAAAGTCACTGAAAATGGTGGACAAGGGGATAAGGAGCCGATTGATTCTCATTGCCGCAAGGGATGTTATGGGTGACGGCTATCGACTTGAGAGAGTGCATACAGAGGCTGTAGTATCGCTCCTCGACAGAGCTACGGGGACGTCCGAGGCTCTTCCGTCCGGACTTTTGGTCAGTGTTAAGTACGGCTGGCTGGAATTTATTACGGCAGAGGAGGCGGCGGAGCGCAGAGTGAGACATGACTTTTTGTATGAAATCGAGGCAGAGGATACATCCGAAATCGATAATCTCGGAGTCAAGCTTTGCATTACATCGCCGGAGGTTAAGCCTTCTAAAAATCAGATGATTTTAGACTATGATATGATAGAGGGAAAGATGATTTCCATAAGAAACAGGCGTGCAGGCGACAAGATTGTTTTATTCAGTGACGGCAGGCGCAGGAAGCTTAAGGACTACTGGATTGACAAGAAGGTGCCGAGAGAGGAGCGGGATAAAATTCCGCTGCTGTGCGTGGAAAAAGAGATTGCAGCAATAATAGGCGACAGGGTTGCCGAAAACTATAAAATAAAGAAAGATACAAAAAGGGGGCTGTTGATTACTTATGGGGAATACAATGAAAATAGGTAAGAAAATGATAACGGAGGAGCAGATAGAAAAGCGAGTTACGGAGCTTGCAGAGGAGCTGAATAATTATTACGGTGACCGAGAGGTAATTGTGATAGGAATACTTAAGGGTTGCTTTGTATTTATGGCTGACCTCGTAAAGAGGCTGACCTGTGACGCAAGGGTCTACTTTATGGAAATATCGAGCTATAAGCTCGGGACGGTGAGCTGCGGAAAAATCACAATAAAGAAGGATTTGGACGTTGATATAGAGGGAAAGGATGTTCTCATTGCCGAGGATATTATTGATTCGGGAAATACCCTGTCTCAGCTCACCGAGCTGCTGAAAAAACGTAATCCGAAATCCATCAGGGTCTGTGCACTGCTCAGTAAGCCGGCACGGCGTGAGGTGGAATTTGAGGCGGATTATACCGGCTTTGAAATCGAAGATAAATTTATTATAGGCTACGGTCTGGACTGCGGTGAACGCTTCAGGCAGCTGCCGTACATAGCGGAGGTTGAAATATATGATGAATAAGATACGCCAATACACCAAGGAAGCAGTGGATTTTGCGACACCGTATGTTAAGGAAGCGGGAGAATATGCCTCCTACGCCGCAAAAAACGCTGAAAAGAAGCTGAGAAAAAAAGCGAGAGCATCAAGACGACATCGCACATTTATCAAGATTAAAAATGCGGTTGAGCTGACGGCAAATCTCATGCTTGTGATTGCCGCTTTGGCAGCATTGCTTGCCGCGGTTAAAAGATATATTACCGAGCAGGGCGACTGAACGGCCCGACGGACAGAAAGGACGATATAAATGGACGTAAAAGAATTATTTTCGGATAAGGTAAAGCACCTGGAGGGGTCGGCGATAAGAGAAATGTTCAAGCTTATGGCAAAGCCCGAGATCATTTCGTTTGCCGGCGGTTCTCCTGATTCGGCATTGTTCCCCAATCGGGAGCTTGCCGAAATTTCGGACAGAATATTGAAGGAGCAGGGGCCTCTTGCCCTGCAGTACGGCGTGACGGAGGGATACACTCCCCTGCGTGAGTGGGTGGTGGACAGGCTTTCGAGTCAGGGCATAGACTGCTCCTTTGACAATACGATAATTGTCTCGGGAGGTCAGCAGGGCATAGATCTTGCGGCAAAGTCGCTGCTCAATGCGGGTGACGGAGTAATCTGTGAGGAGCCGAGCTTTATCGGCGGCTTAAACTGCTTCCGTTCGTACAATGCCGAGATTTACGGCGTACCGGTGGAGTCTGACGGAATAGATACCGACAGGCTTGAGGAAATACTTAAAGCTCACGATAATATAAAGATTTTGTATACAATCGCAACCTTCCAAAATCCCTCGGGAATCACCATGTCCTACGAAAAGCGCAAGAGAGTTTTGGAGCTTGCCGAAAAGTACAATATAATTGTATTTGAGGACAATCCCTACGGCGAGCTGAGATTTTCGGGTGAGCCTGTTCCAACACTTAAATCAATGGATAAGTCGGGAAGGGTCGTGTACTTCGGTTCGTTCTCAAAGATTCTGTCACCGGGTATGCGTATCGGCTTTACAACTGCGGAGCCCGAGCTGATAGGGAAAATGGTTATCTGCAAGCAGGTTCAGGATGTACATACGCCTGTTTTGACCCAGATGATTGCCCATGAGTTTGTGACGAATTATTCCATAGACGAGCATATCTCAAAGATATCAAAGGTATACGGGAAAAAGTGTGAGCAGATGATGAGCCTTATGGACGAGATCTTCCCCGACTGCGTAGAGCATACGCGCCCGGAGGGCGGTTTGTTCCTGTTCTGCACCATGCCCGACGGCATCGACAGCAAGAAGCTTTTAAATGCGGCAATCGAAAGGAATGTGGCGTTCGTGCCGGGTGCAACCACAATGGTGGATGCGGATAAGGTATACAGCAGCTTCAGAATGAATTATTCCATGGCGTCCGAGGAGCAGATTGACAAGGGTGTAAGAATCCTTGCCGAGGTTTTAAAGGATGCGCTTGCCGCACTGTGATTTGCGGAAGATAACTTTCAGGGAGGATAATACAATGGCGGAAAAGAAACGAATACTGAGCGGAATACAGCCGTCGGGAGCAATGACTCTCGGAAACTATGTCGGAGCGCTCAGAAACTGGGTGGAGCTTCAGAAAACCGATGAATACGAATGTTTTTATATGCTTGCGGATATGCACACAATAACGGTCAGACAGGAGGCGAAGGTTCTGCGAAAGAACGCTCTTGACCTTTTGGCACTGTTTATTGCGGCAGGGATAGACCCCGAAAAAAGTCCGGTGTTTTTCCAGTCCCATGTGCCGCAGCACGCACAGCTTTCGTGGGTTTTAAACTGCAACACGTATATGGGTGAGCTTTCGCGCATGACGCAGTTCAAGGATAAGTGCAGCAAGCATGCGGATAACATAAACGCAGGACTGTTCACATATCCCGTACTTATGGCGGCGGATATACTGCTTTATCAGGCAGATCTTGTTCCTGTCGGACAGGATCAGAAGCAGCATCTGGAGCTTACCCGAGATATTGCGAAGCGGTTCAATAATGCCTACAGCGAAACCTTTAAAATACCGGAGCCCTATATTCCCAAGGTGGGGGCGAGGATTATGAGCCTTCAGGAGCCGACACAGAAGATGTCAAAGTCTGATGTAAACGAGAACGGTTATATTCTGATGCTTGACCCGGTAGATACCATAGTTAAGAAGATCAAGCGTGCGGTTACGGATTCCGGTGCAGAGGTTTGCCGAGGAGAGGGCAAGGAAGGAATCGAAAACCTTATGAGTATATACAGTGCCGTTACCGGAAGCAGCATGGACGAGATAGAGAGGGAGTTTGACGGAAAGGGCTACGGCGATTTTAAGGCAGCCGTTGCAGAGGCTGTTGTTGCCGCGATTGAACCTATTCAGAAAAAGTATGCCGAGCTGACGGCGAACCGTGATTATCTCGAAAGCGTTTATCGCAGAGGTGCAGAGCTTGCGGAAAGAGTCGCCTATAAGACCGTTGCAAAGGTTTATCGAAAGGTTGGATTTATACAGCCGTAGGCGAGGTTGGAGGATATACGATGATTTTCAGTAATAATATTTTTGTGTTTTTCGCATTGGCGGTTGCGTTTTTAATTGCGTTTGCCGCAACACCCGCCGTTATGTCGTTGGCGCATAAAATCAATGCGATAGATGTGCCCCGTGATAAGCGCAGGGTGCATAAGAAGCCGACACCGTTAATCGGCGGACTTGCCATATTCTACGGCTTTATCATAAGCGTGCTGTGCTTTGCGGAGCTCGACAGAGAGACTGCCGGAATATTAATCGGAAGCGTGATAATAGTCACGGTGGGAATGATTGATGATGCAATAGATATGAAGGCGATAGTAAAGCTTTTGTGTCAGATTATTGCGGCGGTAATTGTTGTTTATTCGGGTGTTAGGATTGAGCAGTTTGCAAATCCCTTCGCACGCTGGTTTGGCGGACCTCCGTATATATACATGAATTATTGGATATCCGTTACGGTGACTGTGATTTGGATTGTCGGAATCTGCAATGCGGTAAACTTAATCGACGGATTGGACGGCCTTGCCGTCGGTGTTTCGTCAATTGCGGCAATATGTATGCTGATTTTGACACTCCTGAGTCAGAACGTGAATGTTGCGATCATAACTGCGGCGGTGGCGGGAGCGTGCTTTGGCTTTCTTCCGTACAACTTTAACCCTGCCAAGATATTTATGGGTGATACGGGCGCACTGTTTTTGGGATATATCCTTGCGTGTATCTCCATACAGGGATTCTTAAAGCTGTCTGCGATAATATCCTTTGCCGTGCCGATTATTGTACTCGGCCTGCCTATATTCGACACTTTGTTTGCCATCGTACGCCGTGTCCTGACGGGGCGTTCGCCTATGTCGCCCGACCGCGGGCATCTGCATCACAGGCTTCTCGACATGGGCTTTTCGCAGAAGCAGACGGTTGCGATTTTATATACAATAACGGCGGTTCTATGCTTGACTGCGGTTGTTGTTTCCACGAGAGGATACGCAAGAGGAATATTGCTTATAGTATCCGTAATGCTTATAATATGGGCGTCACTCAAGCTTATGAGTGAGCTTAAAAATCCCGAGCATAATTCCGATTTATATGATGCCGCCGAGGAAAGCTATACAGGGCATACAGACGAATACGAAGAAAGGAATGATGACGAAAATGAGTAAGATTCGAGTAATGTCAATATTCGGGACACGTCCCGAGGCAATAAAAATGGCTCCGCTTGTAAAGGAGCTTGAGGCACATCCCGATGAAATAGAGTCAGTTGTGTGCGTTACGGCGCAGCATCGACAGATGCTGGATCAAGTGCTTGAAATATTTGATATTAAGCCTGACTATGACTTGAATATAATGAAGGATCGTCAGACGCTGGTTGAGATTGTTACACGCTCTCTCAGCGGCCTTGACGAGGTAATGAAGGACGCAAAGCCGGATATCGTCTTGGTTCACGGGGACACCTCCACAACCTTTGTTGGGGCGTTGGCGGCGTTCTATAACCGCATTGCCGTCGGTCATGTGGAGGCAGGTCTTCGTACTTATAACAAGTATTTTCCATATCCCGAGGAGATAAACCGCAGAATGACGGGGACCATCACGGATATGCATTTTGCGCCCACTCAGAGGAATTACGACAATCTTGTGTCAGAGAGGGTGGATAAGGAAAATATATATATTACCGGAAACACCGTAATAGATGCTCTCAAAACAACGGTTCGGGATAATTATGAGTTCAAGGACGAAAACCTTAAAAATATGGATTGGGACAATCGGCGTGTAATCGTTATGACGGCGCACAGGCGTGAAAATTTAGGCGAGCCGCTGGAAAATATATGCCGTGCAGTAAGACGGATAGTTGAGAGCTTTGATGACGTTGAGGTCGTATATCCCGTACACCTGAATCCCGTTGTTCGGAATACGGCGCAGGAGATTCTTGGCGGACATGACAGAATCAAGCTTATTGATCCCGTAAATGCCGATGAGCTGCATAACGCAATAAAGCGCGGATGCCTTGTGTTGACGGACTCGGGCGGACTTCAGGAGGAGGCTCCGTCACTGGGCAAGCCTGTACTTGTATTGAGAGGCGAGACGGAACGCCCGGAGGCAGTTGAAGCCGGAACGGTAAGGATTGCGGGAGTTGACGAGGAGAACATATTCAACATGGCGGCAGAGCTTTTGAGTAACGCCGACGAATACAAGAAAATGGCACGAGCTGTAAATCCCTACGGCGACGGACACGCTTCGGAACGTATAGTTAAGGCTATTATCGAAAAATTCCGAAAGGACTGATGCCAAGGACGCTGTATGGGTACCGTGAATGATGAGCTGTCGTGTATCAAAACAAGCAAAAGACAAGCTGTATATAGGAAATGCTTGTCTTTTGCTTTGAGTAAAGGACGGATATATATGAATGACATAAACAGAAAGGGCTACCTGTTCAGCAACAATGATTTAGTTAAGCTTATTATCCCGCTTGTGATAGAGCAGTTTTTGGCAATAACGGTCGGCCTTGCCGATACGATTATGATTGCGGAGGTAGGAGAGAGCGCCGTTTCGGCTGTTTCGCTGGTGGATACGGTTAATATTCTCATTATTAACATATTCACCGCTCTCGCAACGGGAGGGGCAGTTGTCTGCGGTCAGTATATAGGCAAGCGTGAACGTGAAAACGCCTGCCGTGCGGCGGATCAGCTTGTGCTTTTTACCGTTGCGGCGTCAATTGTCGTAATGGCGGCGGTGTATCTTCTTAAGGATTGGATTCTCGGCACTGTTTTCGGGAAAATAGAGCCCGATGTTATGAGCGGTGCAAATACTTATATACTGATTGTTTCTGCATCAATACCATTCATTGCTCTTTATAACAGCGGTGCCGCTCTGTTTCGTACAATGGGAAATTCAAGCATATCGATGATTACCTCCCTTGTTATGAACGGAATTAATATTGCCGGGAATGCGGTGATGATTTACGGCATGAAGCTGGGAGTCGCCGGTGCCGCCATACCAACGCTTGTGTCGAGAATTGTTGCGGCATTGGTGGTGTACTTCCTTATGCGACGGAAAAAGTATATGGTACATGTGAGCAGAAGACCTGTGCTGAAGCCGAACTCGGGGCTTATTAAAAAGATTTTGTACATAGGTGTCCCCAACGGTCTGGAAAACAGTATGTTTCAGCTCGGAAAAATACTTGTACTCAGTCTTGTATCAACCTTCGGTACGGCGTCGATTGCCGCAAATGCGGTCGCAAATAATATTGCTGTGTTCCAGACTTTGCCGGGAATAGCTGTGGGTGTGGCGCTTATCACGGTTATTTCACGCTGTATAGGAGCCGGTGATTATAAGCAGGCACGGTTCTATACGCGAAAGCTTATCGGTGTTTCGTACATATTTATACTGCTTATGGATATTTTGATATATATTATTCTGCCGGCATTGCTTCGGGCTTATAAGCTGTCCGACGAAACATATTCTTATGCGGACAGAATAATACTGTATCACGGGTTTATGGCTGTGCTTATATGGCCGCTTGCCTTCTCTTTGGCAAATACACTTAGGGCGGCGAATGATGTGAAGTTCACAATGATTGCGGCAATTGCATCAATGTGGATTTTCAGAATAGGCTTCAGCTATCTTCTTGCCGATTATTTCGGCCTCGGAGTTTTCGGGGTTTGGGTCGCTATGACAATAGACTGGGTCGGACGAGCGGCGGCATTTGTATACAGATATGTGGGACATAAGTGGGAAAGACACAAAATATAAATATACGGCAGGGGTTTGACTCGCCCTTTGGGGGCGGTCGGATTTTAATAACTGCCAAGGCAAAGACCACGGCCGGGTGGCCGCAGGTCACATATAAAATTAATTCGGAGGGTTATAAAAATGACAACAATCAAAAACGAATATTTAACGGTAATGTTCAAAAGTAAGGGAGCGGAAATAGCAAGCGTAAAAAACTGCGAAGGCAAGGAATACATATGGTGCGGAGACCCCGACGTATGGGCAGGGCAGACTCCGGTTTTGTTTCCGATTTGCGGTGGACTTATGAACGACAAATTCAGCGTGAACGGTAAGGAATATACTCTTGAGAAGCATGGCTTTGCACGGCACATGGAATTTGAATGTGAAAGGGCGGAGGAAAATGAGATTGTTTTCTGCCTTAAGGATACGCCGGAGACATTGAAACAGTATCCGTTTCACTTTGAATTCAGAATTATATACACCCTGTCGGGAAAGAGCATCAAGGTCACATATGAAACAAAAAATCTGAATAACGAAACGATGTATTTCTCGGTCGGCGGCCATGAGGGTTATTCCTGTCCCGAGGGAATAGAGGAGTACAGTATATGCTTTGACAAGCCGCAGACCCTGGAACGTGTGGTGCTGAACGGGAATTATCTGAGCGATAAAACGGAGAGAGTGATAACCGATTCCGATACGCTTCCGCTCAAGTATGACTACTTTGAATCGGATGCACTTGTTTTCAAAAATGTTGAGTTTGAAAAGGCGGCACTCGTAAAAAATGACGGCACAAGCCGTATAGAGGTTAATTTCCCGGGACATAAATATTTTCTGATCTGGACAAAGCCGGGCGCAAAATATATATGCCTTGAGCCCTGGTGCGGCATACCGGACGGGGAGAATGCAGGTGGCGAGATAAGCCGTAAAGAGGGGATTATATCCGTAGCGGCAGGCGAGATAAGCACAGTTTATCATACGATCAATTTTGATTGAGAAAGCTCTCGGATTGATTTTACTTGACAATATTTGCCGCGGAGTATATAATTTATGTATAGAGAGATATTTTAGACCTTAAAAAGCGGTCATGGAGTTGAAAAGCTTATGCAAAGAACAAGAATCACTGTCAGATACAGCGAAACGGATATGATGGGGATAGTATATCACGCAAACTACTTTCCGTGGTTTGAAGTCGCACGGACGGAGCTGACACAGAGCTTTGGCGTATCCTATGCGAAGGCAGAGGCGGACGGACTGCTTATGCCGCTGACCGACTGCGGATGCAGGTTTGTAAAAAGTGCGGTCTACGGTGATACGGTTCTGATTGAAACGAGGGTGACTGTGCTTACTGCGGCAAGATGCAGATATGAGTACAGGGCTTACCGTGAAGCGGACGGTGCGTTGCTGGCCGAGGGCTATACGGGACACGCATTTACGGATAAATCACTCCGACCTCTAAACCTGAAAAAGAAATTTCCCGAAATCTATGAGGTGCTTGAAGAAATGAGAGGTGCTGCCGGATGATACCAAATATTCTAACCACAGCCAGAGTCGCTATGGTTCCCTTGTTTGCTTACAGTATGCTTTGCCTCCATAATCAGGTTCTCGGAGCGGTCATATTTGTCCTTGCGGGGATTACGGATGTTATTGACGGATACATTGCGAGGCATTTTAAAATGACTACTAATTTCGGAATGATTTACGATCCCTTTGCGGATAAGCTTATGCAAATAACCGCAGTAATATGCCTTGTGATTCTCGATATGATACCGAAGTGGCTGCTTGCGATTGTGATTGCAAAGGAGCTTACCATGATTGTTATCGGAGGAATTTTGTACTTGAGAAAGATTGTTGTGCGGTCAAATTGGTACGGAAAAACCGCAACCGTGATATTCTATGCTGCGGTTCTGTGCATAATAATGTGGGGCGAGGACAGAATGCCGGAGTCGGTGAAAATTGCACTTATTGCCCTGATGATTATTGCTATGATATTTGCGGCGGTTTGTTATATTGTGGATACAATAAGGAATTATGATGAAAAGCGTGTGTAAAGACATCTCGATGTAAGAAATACATTATTTTGAGGTGCGGATAATATAACATAACATAATTTAAGTCCCTGCTCAGGAATGTGCAGGGGCTTAAATTATAACCCGAGCGCAGATGTCTCCCACTGCATTTAAGGCTGCGGGTTTCGATTCGGAATTTCGGTGGGAGTTTTAATCACCCACTGAACTTCTGAGAAGCTAACGCTCCCTGTGCTCACTTGCAATCTGTGCAGTGCTCTGCTCCTTGCAGGTATCGCTCTGCGTTGCTTCGATTTAAAAAGGGCGAAATTAATTATATCAGATTATGTTTTTTTAAATGTGCCTTGATTTTCTCAAAGCTTTCGCTGCTTATATCGTGTTCTATTTTGCAGCTGTCACGGTATGCCGTGTCCTTGTCCACGCCGAGAGATATAAGAGCCGAGGCGATAATCTCGTGCCGTTCGTATATACGTTCGGCGATTTCCGCTCCCTTGGCGGTGAGGGTAATGCTGCCGTCGGAGTCCATTTTTATATACCCATCTTCACGGAAGCCCTTCATTGCAACGGAAACGCTCGGCTTGGTAAAGCCTAAGCGATTAGCTATATCAATGCTGCGGACGCTGCCTTTTTGGTTCTTTATCATAAGTATCGCTTCGAGGTAGTTCTCGGCGGATTCCTTTATAATCACTATTCTCACTCTTTCGTATTTGTAATATGTTCATTATATCACATGGTCTTTCAGGTGTCAATCGAAATAAAAGTTTGAGCTTACCGATTTTTTACGTAAATCTTATTTTTGAAATATTTATACATTGCCGACCCGGCAATCAGGGTTCCCGAAAAGCCCAACTGCAATGAAAAAATTATTTTAAAATTTATCAGGGTATCAAGTCGCAGATAATTTAAAATTGGAATTTCGTGTGATTTCTTCTCTGTTGACCTTTCGCAAAAATGCTCAAAAACCGCATAGAAATAGGACAATATAGATGGAATCCATATTGTCCTTGATTTATGGCTTTCGTGTATGAAATAGACCACACGTTTTTTGATAAAATAATCATAGAAATTTGAATGACACTATATTACAAGCGTTCCGCATTTCTCAAATACAGGTATAATCACAGGTTTTTCCTTTCTGTCATCTACCGGGCTATTAGGCGAATGTATTGAAAGATATCGCTGTCCGTCGATATCTGTAAATATCATACCATGTCCTCCGTCATATTGCCCAAAAGTTTCTTTTGAGAACAATAGCTTCTCATCATGCATCCATTCTCCGTCAATTTTTCCGTTTTTACTTCTCGCAACTGCTACACAATATCCGTATTCACAAAAATTTGACCATAACATAAGAAGCTGATTATCCTGCGTTTTATACATAAAGCACCCGTCGGTTACGCCTTCTTTTGCCCATGCCGGCTCATCTGCTCTGAATAGCTCTATCGGTTCTGAAATGAAGTGTGTTAAATCTTCGGACAATTTTGCCGCAGCCATTCTTCCTACATTATCATCTGTTGATACCCACTCGTGAACAAATACCATCCAGGGCTGATTTTCTTCATCCACATAAAATGTACCATCAATGGAGTCCCATTCAACAGGTGTTATATGTCCGTTTGTAATTTCAACAAACGGGCCTTCCGGTGAATCAGATTTCAAAATTGTACATCCACGGTGCTTTGTATTTACAGAGAGATATGTAGTAAACATATAATAATTTCCTTTGTATTTATGTACCTCCGGTGCCCATTTATCACCATCAAAGTCACTTGGTACTACAACTAATTCCTTTTCCACTCTTGTCCAGTGTTCAAGGCTACCGCTACTTTTATAGCAAACCCAGTCCGATCCGTACATATAATGTACTCCGTTTTCTGTAAGAATAAATGGATCGCGCAATCTTTCTATATTGGTTTCAATAATTTTATCTTTCATATCACATACTCCTCTATGTAATTTTAATTATACAAATTTTTTTGTTACATCTCATATTATTGTCATCTGCCATTATTATACTACAACCTCTCTGACGAGTCAACAACAATATTATTATAAAAACGCTCTTCTTCTATGTGATTCCCATTCAAACCCCGGCTAAATATGAGGTGGCATCTGCTGGTTGCTTCCCGCTCGGATTTATAGAAAAATGCTCAAAAACCGCATAAAAATAGGACAATATAGATAGAATCCATATTGTCCGTGATTTTTGGCTAACGTGTATAAAATGGATGCCCTGTATAAAGAGTACAAAAAATGTACATCATTAAGTGTTCACATTACATTCTTAAATTGCTTCTTTATTTAGTCTTTAAAAATAACCTTCTGATTGATCCTTTTGCACATTTCTTCATCTTTCAGCTTGTACAAATTAACTAACGGAAACAGCTTATGTCCGTCAATATACATTGGATTTTGTGCAAATTCTTCAAATTCCGGACTTATTTCTGCGTATAAAATATCTCCGTTAAAATATCGACCGAAAGAATCCTTTTCTAAAGCATCAGTTGTTTGAGCATACAGTATATTCTGATATTTATTAATAAACCACAGTCCCTCTGCCAATCTCATTGTACAGCAAAAACATGCCTCATACATATCGCATCTTAATGTATCGGTAGATTCACTGACTGTAGTATCAGTACCTGCGCCGCCATTTGGTCTTTGAAGTGTTGCAAAACCGTTAAAATAAATTCTTGCGGCATATGTGCGGTATTCCTCTTTTTTTGTTGCCTCATAAAGCATCACAGCAAGCATAACTGAATCCACTATGGCACAAGGCTCCGTCCATGTATCACCTTTACCAAACCAATTAAAGTTCTGATAAGTGTATGTCATTCCGGTATTTACATACAAATTAAAAATACGCTCTGCTTTATGGAAATATTCTTTTTCACCGGTTATATCATACATTCGCATAAAACCACGTGCCGCAGTCAAAGTACAGTGAGTTTGTGTTTCCAAGCTGTACTTATCTATTTTATCAAAAACCTCTGACATTTCATCTAAAAGTTCTTTTATATCCGCATCCTTTGTAATCTGATAGTAATGTGACAGACCATCTATACTCATAAATGCACATCCTATATCAGACGAAAGCATCCAACCGTTTATTGATTCAACAGAATGTCCTCCCACACCACCATCATATTTATCATTTCTGTCTATCGGGTAGGTTGAATATTTTCCTTTAGTCGGTAAGTAAATGTTCTCTACTGTCTTTTGCAAGTAATCCAACGCCCTTTCGTCGGAAAACTGCTCATAGTACTCGCAAAGTCCTCTTAAATACCAGCTGTGCCCCGAAAGCTGTTGTTCAAAAAGGATGTCTTCTGTTTTATCGCCAAAAAACATTTTTCCGTTTGTAACCTCCGGAATCCTTTCTATCATAAGCTGCATACATGGTATTTTTAGACCATTAATTTTATAATGTGATACAAATGCCAATAATGCTCTGCCTTCCTTGTCACCGGGCCAGTTTGCATCATCGCCGACAAACACATTATCAATATTATAATAATCTTCTTGAAGTCTTTTACCGTTTAATTTTATACGAAAATCCAATTCTGTTTTTAGTATTTCCTGTTTCATAATGCCTCCTACTTGCGAAACGGATTTCACAAGATTTTTCTTATTTTTTGTATTTGCTTCAATCTAAATAGATCGAGTTTTTATTTACTGCAATTATAACATGGATCCCTACCGAAGTCAACATTTTTAATCGAGATATATAGTTTAAGGTAAAAGCAGTAAATTTTTTTATCTCCTGTCCATGTCCAAGAATAAGCGGAGCGTCATCCATATTGTACACGATTTGAATTTCGTGTAAATTCTTATCTGTTGACCTTTCGCAAAAAATGCTCAAAAACCGCATAAAAATAGGACAATATAGATGGAATCCATATTGTTCGTGATTTTTGGCTCTCGTGTATGAAATAGATGCCGTTACTTTTCTGTATACTCTATGATACTATGTTTTATAATAACACCACTATCTCGCTT
>CACXES010000005.1 GCA_902766745.1 uncultured Ruminococcus sp. | reverse complement strand
CCGAACCTTGCCTATGCCGAGCTCAGCTCAAAGGGTTCAGAGACACGAAATATAAGCTTTATAAGTCAGACCCTCGGCGCGTCGGCATCGTATAACAGCGTTACGGCGGCAGGAAGAGAGGGCTGGCAGCTTAAAGGTTCGTCACCGTATCTATATATCGATGTTGATGACAAGTTTGCGCACGAGGTAAACGACGGAACATCGTTTGAGCTTGAAATTGATTATTATAATGCGCTTACCGGATTCTTTCTTGTCGAGTATGATGGATTGAATACCAAACAAAAGAATGCTCATTATGAATTTTTAAACAGACAAGACGAATGGAAGACTGTTAAAATCAAGCTTGACGACGCATACTTTGGCGGAAGGTGCGCCGGTGCGGATATCAGAATCCGCGCAACGGCGATAGGCGGCAGGCATTATGAGCTGAGGACATCGACCGCCCCTGTCACAATCGGTGCGGTAAGACTGATTAAGCACGAAAAACAAAATCCGCTCAGGCTCTCGGTTAAGATTGACGAGACGGGAAACGCGTTTGAGTGGTACAAAAAAGAGAAAAAGATTGTAAATACCTTTACGAATCTCAGAGATACCGATATCACCGCTGATGTTACGTGCTATGGCATTTCGCGCGATGAGATAAAGTGCTTTGAAACGGTGAACACCGTAACGGTTAAGGGCGGCGAAACGGTTGACCTTGCGATAAATGTTGACAGCGACAGGTGCGATGTCTATGACTATTATGTCAAAATCGAATCGGATAAGGATAACGTGCACTCACTCTTACAGCCGACAAAGTTTGCTATACTTAAGACCGATGAAAACGGATATAAAAATCAGGACATTTATATATGTACTCACCCTGACTGGGAGCACAGCGATGAAGAAATCTCGACGATGGTTGATGTGATTTCAAAGAGCAATGCGGCGGGTGTGCGCTGGTCGGTGTTATCGAACTATCTGGAATCAAAATCCGGCGAGGATGTATTCGACAGCAACTATATGGGCTATACGACGAAGGAACTGAGAAAACACAATCTTAAGTTTATGCCCATAATTCACGGACCAAATATGATAGGATTTTCTTATGATTCAACACCGAATACACCCGAGAGCCTTGCAAAAACAAAGAGCGAGGTTGCCGTTTTGATGAAGCACGCCGGGGATATAATAGATTGGTATGAAATCTACAACGAAACGAATCATACCTTCACCGAGGAGAAAGACAAAAAGCTCGGCGGCGTAATTAACTATGGGAAAATGGTGAACGCAATAGCGGACGACAGAGATATGTATGACCCGACGGGCAAGATTATGGGCTTTGCCGTCTGCGATTTGGGAAGAGAAACCCAACAGCTTTTCTTTGACAGAACAATCGAGGGCGGCGCATATGATAGGCTTGACGCTTTTTCGGCACACCCGTATTCGACCTCGTTCACCGAAACGGGCGGTGCGGAAACCTTGGTGTTTAAATGGCGCGATTATATTAAAGAAAAGACGGGCAAAGAGCTTCCTATCGTAAACGATGAGGTCGGATATACAACCGCAGATTCGGTAACAAACGGTGATCAAAGAACGCACGGTAACCTTTCGACAAGATATGACATTTATTATAAGTCGATCGGAATGTCAAACGTACAAGCGATTTATAATTTTGAACAAAAAGGACCGATTGCTTATCTGCGTGAAGATATGTTCGGATTGGTAAGTCCGTCGTATAAGCACCTGACACAGGAGGAAAAGACCTGTATTCCGATGGAGGGATATGTTGCCTTTACCGGACACAACTATATTTTCGCCGACACGGATATGGTTAAAAAGCTTTCTGACACAAATAACTGTTATATCAATCTGTTCAAGAGCAGGAAATTTAATCAGGATATTCTGACCTTAAACACAACCGAGAGAAAGACGAGAAAGCTTGTCACCGTTGACCTCGGAACGGATTATGTTGAGGTATATGATGATTACGGTAATATGACGCCGATGAGCGGAAATGACGGAAAGTTTACTTTCTGGGTTGATGAACGTCCGATGTATGTTAAGGGCGATTTCACAAAGGCAGAGCTTTTGAGTGACAACAGCGCCTTTTTGGATATATCCGACAGCAATATAACGGGCGCAAAGGACGACATCGTGGCGGTAAATTACACAAATAATACCGATAAGGAATACGATGTCGAGGTGATAGAATCCGAGGCGGTAAAGCATTATTCCGGGGATAAAATAACCAAAGGCAAGTCAGAGGTTCAGCTTATGCCGACAGGCGAGGTCGGAACAAAAAGTATGGTGACGATAAACATAAAAGACGGTGATAAAATCGTCCAAAGCACACAGGTGTTCGTCACGATAGAAAAATCCGTTATTGCCGATGTTTCGCTTGAACTTATCGACCCGTCGAATGTTGATAACTGGATGATGAATTTAAAGCTTAATAACACATCAAAATTAAACGTTGCCAAAGGAACGATTGAATTCACCACACCCGATGAGCTTAAGTCGCTCGGTAAAATCGATATAGGAAACATCCCGAAGGGTCTTGAGTCCGAATATAAGATTAAGCTTCCTAAGCTTGTCAAAAAGGGAATATACGATTTTGCCTTTGACCTTAATCTGAACAACGGTGTCAAGTACAGCTATAGCACAAAGGCGGATATGACTGTCGCAAAGTACGCCGCGGTAAAGCCGAAAATAGACGGCGAAATAGAACCCGAGGCGTGGAAGTATAACACGTGGATGTACGCCGACAAGGCGGAACAGTTAAAAGAAAATACCGGCTGGACGGGACCCGACGACTTGAGCGGACGCGCGTCGCTTATGTGGGATGAGGATAATCTGTACTTCGCGGCGGTTGTCACGGACAATGTCTTTTATCAGCCGTATGCCGGCTGGAACACATGGAAGGCGGACAATATACAGATCGGTGTTTTCTATGGTGAGGAGAGTTATACCGTATCGGGACAGCGTTCGACAACCTTTAACGAGCTGTCTATGGCGCACACACCTCAGGGAGATGAGATTTACCGAACCTTATCACAGGACAATTATTATAAGGCGGGTAAGTTCGAAAGCGCGGATATATGTATAACGAGAAAGGGCGATAAAACCATATATGAGGCAAGGATCCCGTGGGAAGGCTTTTTGCTTCCGGGTCAACAGCCGAAAGAGGGCGACAAGCTCGGCTTTTCGTATATGATAAACGAAAGCGACGGCGGAAACAGAAACGGCTGGATAGAATATGCGAGCGGTATAGGCGCGACAAAAGACACATCGTTGTTTACATGGCTTACACTTTTAAAATAAGATACGAGGAGGCAGTAAAGATGAGATTTAAATTAAAAAGATTTGTCAGTCTGGCAATAGGTGCGGTAATGATGTTGGGAACTGTGCCCCCTGTGAGTGCGGCAAGTGCGGGAGCGGTCTATGTTTCGCATTTTGAGGATTTTTCCGGCTGGACGTCTGAGCAAGGGTCGAATAATGATTTGCCCGAGGGGTTTTGCGGATTTGACGGAGAATATCAT
>CACXES010000004.1 GCA_902766745.1 uncultured Ruminococcus sp. | reverse complement strand
TGCCCAAATACATCGTAAAAAACCACCATATACCAATTATAGAACCGAGAGTGTTCGATAAGGTTCAGGAAGAGCTTGCGAGAAGAAGCAATAAGAAAACGGTCGACATGAGGGGTGCAACAAAAAAATCAAAATATAGCGGCAAATATGCCCTGACAGATTTGGTGGTATGCGGAGAATGCGGAACCCGATATAGAAGAGTGACATGGACAAGCAGGGGAAAGACAAGAGTGGTGTGGAGATGTATCAACAGGCTTAATTACGGTAAAAAGATATGCAAACACTCTCCTACGATTATGGAAGAAGACCTGCAGAAAGCGGTCATGAATGCTACGAATATAGTGCTGACCACTAAAACAAAAATGAGTGAAATCCTCAAAGGGAGTATGGCAGCCATCCTTGGAGCAAACAAGTCAGAAATGCGAATCGGAGCAATAACCAACGAAATTGCAGTCCTGAACAATCAGATATTCGAAGTGGTAAAGGAAGAAATCCAAAAAAGAACTGACAGCGCTGAAATTGAGAAAAAATGTGCGGAATTGCATCAGAAAATAGAGGACTTAAAATCTGAAATGAAAACCCTTGATGCACAAAAACAAGCTGCAGGGGCAGGCAAAAGCAGACTCAGGGAAATATGTGAAGCTCTTGATGAGATGGGGAATGAATTCAACGAATATGATGAAATGGTAGTCAGAAGGCTTGTAACACAAATAAAAGTGATAACCGAAGAGAAAATAATCATAACCTTCTGCGGAACACTTGATATAGAGCAAACATTATGATGACGCATTACGAGATAATTATAATATATGAAAAAGAATACGGAGAAGTCATAGGATTTGCCACAAAAGAATATATGAACGATTCCAATGATATTGTGACTCATGCAATCCGGCTCGGACTCATTGAGGAGCAATATCGGGATCGGGTAAGATGGGCCAGAGCAATATCAGAATATGAATTTGAATATGTGAAATGGCGAATGGAGGTATGATGAATAAGATAAAAGATAGGAGGTTATCTATGAAAACATTTTGGGAATTTCTTCGATATCAAGTTTCAAATATAAAATCGCTCATTTGCAAGAAATTGTTTATGAGAAGTAAAGTTACAGATAGACTGTTTTTGCTTGCTTATACAGACACTATGACAGGAGCGAAAAATCGCAACGCCTATGAAGAAGCATTTGTTAAACTTCGCAATGATGCAGCAAGGCTTGATAAAATTATGGTTGTTGTAATTGATGTAGATAATCTTACAGTAATAAACAATACGCACGGACACCACTTAGGAGATGAGGTAATAAAGACAGTTGCAAACTGTTTGCTTAAGGCCATCGGCACAAAAGCAGATGTTTATCGTGTCGGCGGTGATGAGTTTGTATGTATTGCGGAATGTGATATATCAGGATATATTTCTGAGTTTAGAGATTTGATAGGCTTTGAAAATCAAACTCGAAAGATTTCTTTTTCAGTATCTCTCGGGTACATGAAATACAGCAGTGAAGTACATAAAAGCATTGATGAGTTGATTATTGATTGCGATAAGAAAATGTATACATATAAGAGAAAACAAAAGTATATGTGAAATAAGAGACTTACCGAGGAATAAGACCAAATTTAATAATAAGTTGAAAATGGGCAACCGAAGGGCTGCTTTCTGCTTTGGAAAAGGAGGAGTTTGTGCAATGGAATATGATCCATACACAGCATTAGCAAATGCAATTATTGAACAGGCGGTCGAGGATTATAGAAAGTCAAAGAGTCATCAGGCGAGAACTATGATAAAGAAATTCTTTCTTTCCGAGTGGTTTTCTGTACTGACTGACCTTGATGGAAAAATGATATTAAGAAGATTGGAAGGGGAGAGAGGTGTTAATCATGTCAAAAACTATAGAAAGAATCATTAATGCAACCGGATTGTCAGAATTGCTCAACGAAATAGATACCTTTTGCGAGGAGTCATATATGAGAGAAGATGATACAGAATGCATGGAGCTTGTGAAAATGGTAAAAAGTAAAGAAGGCAGTGATATTCATGTGTTGCTTGGCTCATATCTGTCAATTTGCGAAGATGGCGATGAGGTGATAGAATCATTATACGAGTTTGCAAGCAATTGTAAAGGGTTTGTTGAAGCTGATGAAGATATAACAAAGCAGGTAACAAAGGAGGAATTTGAGATAGTTCTGAGCGAATGTGAAGACAAGTGTGGTATTGTAAGCTGCATTGAAAAAGAACATACATTCAAAATGGTAGAAATTCCACTGGTTAATTTGTTGGGCGGAAATATACATATCAATAAAAATAAGGAAATCACCTTGGTGTTGCCGAAAGTAGAGATATATAATGATACAAAACGGTACATAGCGGAAGAACTTGGCACAGTCTTGTACGATGTACTTAAATCAAAAATTTCGCCTGAGATACTCCTATATGAATTAAACCGATACATCCCGGAAACAAGGGAATCCGAAAACGATTGAATATATGCATATACAGAGAACCATTTCAAAGAATTAGGATTTAACAGTAAAGAATAATGAATTTGTGC
>CACXES010000003.1 GCA_902766745.1 uncultured Ruminococcus sp. | reverse complement strand
CTTAAATTTAATCAGATTATACCACTAATCTCAAAATATGTCAACAATAATTTTATTTTGAGTTTCCCGATTTTTTACGCAAATCATTTCAAGTATATTAGTAAACGGATTTGGATTTTCCAGCGGATGCGCAGAGTTTACTCCCATACATCCGCCACCGTTTGTGCCTGTTTGCTTGATTGCTACCTGACTTGCGGCGGGTCCCATAGGAACAAATTGCTCTGTTACAATATCTACCGGTATTTTCTGTCCGCCGAAGGTGATAACGGCTTTTCCGTCATACTCAGATATATTGGTGATTTTTGAATCTGCAAGAACATCGCTGTTGAGCGTATCGCTGCCTTGCTTATAGCTGCAAAGCACACTTATCAAATTTTTTTCGAGTTTGTGAAATGCATTTACAAGTCCTGACATGCTCTGTCCCTCCTTCTGTGTATATCATATCACATTTCGTATTAAAACGGTAAAAAGATAAAATAGTAAAAATTAAGATGTCATTAGTATTGAGTTATTTATCTCTTATATATGTTTGTGGTAATCTCTAAAAACGCTGTGCAAGAGAGAACTATGGTATAATACAGGCATCGAGCGGGAAATGTTTCGCAGCGTTCCGACCTGTGAACGTGCAGCATAACAATTTGTGACAGCACGAAAGAGCCTTCTGTTTTAAAACACGCCAAGAGAAGTAAAAAATTAACCGACTACTGAAATAAGACATGTGGAACACCGATTATTAATCGGATATAAAAAAGCAATAAGGGATGATATTTTCTCTCCCTTATTGCTTTAAATCAAAACGGTTTCTGTCAAAGCACAGCAAGCCGTCATCTCTCATTTTGCAAAGCTCCTTTGACATGGCACTTCGGTCAACAGACAGAAAATCCGCAAGCTGCTGACGGTTAAACGGAATATAAAACGATGAGCTTTCCGCTTTTACAGACTCCTCCGACAAATACGACAAAAGCTTTTCCCTGGTTGTACGCTGTGACATATGCCCAAGCTTCTGAGCAAGTATGCGATTCTTCTCCGCAAGCAACGAATATAAGCTTCGTATAAGCCTAAGACAGATTCCGCACTCAGAGTAATCCAAGGAAAAAACACGATTAAAGTCCAAAAACAATATTGTAGTATTTTCTACTGCTACAACATCATTCAGGATTGCACAGTCTCCCGACACGCCATACGCTTCGCCGAAAACATCTCCCTCGGAAATCTTGTTTAATATACTGAGGTTTCCCCAATAATCCTCTCTCTGAATGTGCACGCTTCCCCGTAATATCAGCGCAACCGACGATATACTCTCTCCTGCATGAAAGATATATTCATCTCGGCGGTAATTTTTCTCTGTCGCAGACAGACAGCAAAGAACCTCATCTATTTCATCATCATTTATTCCTTCAAACAGCTTTGACGCCTTCAATATGTGCATATATTTTTTAAACGGCAAATATTTTTTCATTATAAGCTCCTTTTGTTGTAAATACAACAGACTTATTTCTTTTATTATATTATACTTTTCATGTAAAATCAAGCTTATACAGAATATTCAGGAGGAAAATATAGTGATAAGAAGAATTATTCAAATAGACGAAGAAAAATGCAACGGCTGCGGAGCTTGTGCCGCCGCCTGCCATGAGGGTGCGATCGGAATGGTTGACGGAAGGGCAAAGCTTCTGCGTGATGATTATTGCGACGGCTTGGGCGACTGTCTGCCGACCTGCCCTACCGGTGCGATAAGCTTTGTGGAACGCGAAGCCGCTGCATACGATGAAGCGGCCGTAAAAGCCAATCAGCAAAAGGCATCCGCTATGCCCTGCGGCTGTCCCGGCACAAATATTAAGAAAATACATCGCAACGTCCCCGCCGATGTCAAAATTCCCGAAATCAGCAGCAGATTATCACAGTGGCCCGTACAAATCAAGCTTGCACCGATAACCGCTCCGTATTTCGATGATGCAAATCTTCTCATTGCCGCCGATTGTACGGCATATGCCTACGGAAACTTCCACGAAAAATTTATAAAAAATCACGTTACACTGATAGGCTGTCCTAAGCTCGATAACACCGATTATTCGGAAAAGCTGACTGATATTATACGCTTAAACGAGATAAAGAGTGTAACGGTAGTACGAATGGAGGTTCCCTGCTGCGGCGGAATTGAGCACGCTGTGAAAACAGCTCTGCAAAACAGCGGAAAATTCATTCCGTGGCAGGTAAAAATAATATCAACCGACGGCAGCATCAAGAACTGACGGTAAGAATTACGGACGTATAGAAGCCTTGCGGATTGCTGAGTATTTTAACGCAGATAGGACATAAATTTGCCTTTCAAAATCACGGTTCGGATTTGTACTCTCACCATAGAACACAATCAGTATTGAATTTTAGCGGGGCTGTCACAAATGTGAAATCCCCGTATATTGCGAAAGGACCTCACGATTTAAGGTCCTTTCGATTTTTCTGTCCCGAATTTATTCACATATAAAACTCGTTCTCGTATTTAAAAGCTTGCGCTTAAATTCCGCCTGCTGCCGCAGACAGAAGGCTCACCCTGATTGTCGCGATTTTTCCGTCCGCGTTGCTGAACATAAAATCCTGGAGATAATAATTCGAGGTATCGCCGCTCTTCTGTTCGTCTGTGAGTCTTGTCCCGAGAAATTCCATATCGGAGCCGTCTTTTTTGAAATATCTCACCGCTCTGGATGCATTTTTCTCGGTATTACCGGTTTTTTCGTCTACCGTTTCGCTGCCCTCGGTATAGCTGTCGCCGTACGCCTTTTTAAAATCCTCCGCAGATGTGCCGACACCTACACCTCTCGAGCTCTTATAGCGAGTCAGCGCCGCACCCTCAAACTGTCCGTTTGCCACAATAAAAGACACTGCCTTGCCGTCACCGTAGCGCACCACAACACCGTCATATATCTTATAGCTTCCGTCGATTTTTGACGGTTCGCCGGCAATACTCTCAATGTCCGTCTCACTCATGCCAAGCACAATCTTTTTCCCCGAAACGGTATCCACAAGTGAAATATCGTCCTCGCCGTAGCTGTACTGTGTATCCCGGGTACGCTCATCCAGCTTCACCTCATAATTCGCCTTGTTTTCACTGTTATTCTGTTCGGAATTTTCAACGGGTACTATATTCTCACCCGTTTGGCTCGCCGTCTTTTTCCCGCAGCCGCAAAGAGTACCCGACAGCAAAACCGCCGCAGATACCGCAGCAATTCCGCTTTTTATCAAAATCCTATTCATATTTACCTCATCCTTTCGAAAAATAAAATCTACTTCAGATATATCATAAGGACAGCTATATCCGCCGGAGACACGCCCGATATTCTTGACGCCTGGCCGAGTGAAACCGGACGAATCTTGTTCAGCTTCTGCATAGCCTCAATCCTCAGTCCTTCAATCTTTTCGTAATCAATATCCTCGGGCAGCCGCTTGTTTTCAAGCTTGGAAAACTGCTCTGCCTGGGCAAGCTGGCGATTGATATAGCCCTCGTATTTTATGCTTATTTCCACCTGCTCGCACACCTCATCCGAAAGCTCGGGTCGCTCCGTATCCGCCGCCGCAAGCGCCGCATAGGTAATCTGCGGCCGCTTTAAAAGCTCTTCCGCTCTCGAACCCGTCTTTATAGGTGTACTCCCCGCCTCGGTCAGAATTCGGTTCACAAGCTCAGACGGCGGAAATACAAGCTTTTTAAGTCTCTTTGTCTCCTTATCTATCGCTGCACGTTTTTCCTCAAACCTGCGATACCTCTCCTCGGAAATAAGTCCGATTTTATACCCCAGCGGCGTAAGCCTGAGATCCGCATTATCCTGCCGCAGCAGAAGTCGGTATTCCGACCTTGATGTCATCATACGATACGGCTCGTTTGTGCCCTTTGTTACAAGGTCATCAATCAGCGTTCCGATATACGCCTGCGACCGCTCAAGTATAAACGGCTCTCTGTTCAGCAGCTTCAGTGCGGCGTTTATCCCGGCAATCAAGCCCTGCGCCGCCGCCTCCTCATAGCCGGAGCTGCCGTTGAATTGTCCGGCACCGTAAAGACCGCCTATTTTCTTAAATTCCAATGTCGGCAGAAGCTGAAGCGGATTTGCACAGTCATACTCTATCGCATATGCAGATCTCGTGACCTGCGCATGCTCAAAACCCGGGAGCGAGTGTATCATTTCAAGCTGAACCTCCTCGGGCATACTGCTTGAAAAACCTTGAAGATACATTTCCTCGGTATCGAGTCCCATCGGCTCCACAAAAAGCTGATGCCGCTCCTTATCCTTGAATCTGACAATCTTATCCTCGATAGACGGACAGTATCTTGGGCCTATGCCCTTTATATCTCCGCTGAACAGCGGCGAACGGTGCAGGTTGTCGAGTATTATTTTATGCGTTTTTTCGTTGGTATATGTAATATAACACGAAACTTGATTTTTTAAATCCCCCTGTGTTTCAAACGAAAACGGAGTTATATTCTCGTCGCCCTCTTGAATTTCAAGCTTGGAAAAATCTATACTGCGCCTGTTTATCCTCGGCGGCGTTCCCGTTTTAAACCGAACCAGCTCAACGCCGATTTTTCGCAGACTCGCCGACAGTCCGATTGACGGGAAAACCCCGTCGGGACCGCTCTCACGGCTGTAATCGCCCATGATAACTCTGCCCTTTAAATACGTCCCTGTACACACGATTGCGGCACGGCATAGATATTCTGCCCCCGCAGCGGTAATAACCGAACGCACCGCTCCGTCCTCGTTCAGTGTAATCTCGGATATCTCCGCCTGACGCAGGTCGAGATTCTCGCAAAGCTCCAGCCGATGCTTCATATCCGTCTGGTACTTTCGTCGATCTATCTGCGCCCGGAGGGAGTAAACCGCCGGTCCCTTGCCGCGGTTTAACATTCGGGACTGTATAAAGCACGAATCCGCCGCACGCCCCATTTCGCCGCCGAGAGCGTCAATCTCACGCACAAGATGCCCCTTCGCCGTACCGCCTATACTGGGATTACACGGAAGGTTCGCCACTCCGTCCAAGCTTATGGAAAATATACAGGTTTTAAGCCCGAGCCGTGCAGAGGCAAGTGCCGCCTCTATTCCGGCGTGTCCGCCGCCTATAACCGTCACATCATATTTATCTGCAATAAACAATATCCCTGTCAACTCCCGTGGTAATCTTAGAATAAACCTGTAATAGTGCCGTCCTTATCGATGTCCATATTATTCGCCGCCGGTACCTTTGGCAGACCGGGCATAGTCATTACATCGCCCGTCAAAGCCACAACAAATCCGGCACCTGCGGAAATTCTGACCTCTCTTACCGTGATGTCAAAGCCGCTCGGTCTTCCGAGACGCTTAGGATTGTCTGACAGGGAATACTGGGTCTTTGCCATACATACGGGTGTTTTGTCAAATCCCAAAGCCGTCAGCTCCGAGATTGCCTTTTCCGCCTTAGCTGTATACTGTACACCGTCAGCACCGTATATTTCCTTTGCCACAATCTCTATTTTCTCTTTTATCGAAAGCTTTTCGTCATAAATCGGCGCAAAATCAGTCTCGCCGTTCTTTTCTGATTCCGCAATTGTGTCAACGACCTTCTGAGCCAAGTCAACGCCGCCGTCTCCACCCTTGGCAAAGACCTCACACATGGATACGCAAACTCCCTTATCGCAGCAGTATTCCTCAACAATTTTAAGCTCTGCATCAGTATCGGTATCAAAGCGGTTAATCGCCACAACGACGGGCAGGCCGTACTTTTTCATATTCTCTATATGCTTGCCGAGGTTGACAATCCCGGCCTTGAGCGCATCGGTATTCTCCGACTTAAGCTCACCCTTTGCAATGCCGCCGTTGTACTTCAGCGCACGAACGGTAGCAACCAGAACCACGCAGGAAGGCTTAAGTCCGCCGAAGCGGCACTTAATATCAAAGAACTTCTCCGCACCCAGATCCGAGCCGAAGCCTGCCTCCGTTATACAATAATCGGCAAGCTTAAGTCCGAGCTTGGTGGCACGCAGCGAGTTACAGCCGTGGGCGATATTTGCAAATGGGCCGCCGTGCATAAGGCAAGGCGTATTTTCAAGGGTCTGAACAAGATTCGGCTTTATTGCGTCACGCAGCAGAAGAGCCATTGCTCCGGCAACCTGCAAATCTCCTGCCCTCACAGGCTCACCGTCGAGGTTGTAGCCGATAATAATCGACGCAAGCCTCAATTTCAAATCCTCCATATCCGACGCAAGACACAAAATCGCCATAATCTCACTTGCCACCGTAATCATAAAGCCGTCCTCGCGGGGGAAGCCGTTTACCTTTCCGCCGAGGCCGACAACAACCTGACGCAGGGCACGATCGTTCATGTCAAGGCACCTCTTCCAGGTGATCCGTCTTTGGTCTATCTTAAGTGCATTTCCCTGATGAATATGATTGTCTATCGCCGCAGACAGAAGATTGTTCGCCGCCGTAATCGCATGCATATCCCCGGTAAAGTGGAGGTTTATATCCTCCATAGGCACAACCTGAGCATAGCCGCCGCCGGCAGCTCCGCCCTTTATACCCATAACGGGTCCCATTGACGGCTCACGCAGAGCGATAACCGAAGACCTTCCGATTTTCGGCATTGCCTCACCCAGACCGACGGTAACCGTCGTCTTTCCCTCTCCGGCAGGCGTCGGGTTAATCGCCGTCACAAGTATAAGCTTTCCGTCCTCACGGTTCTCGGTTTTCTGTATAAATTCATCGCTTATTTTCGCCTTATACTTACCGTAGTACTCCAGGTCATCCTCACCGATTCCAAGCTTCTCAGCAATATCTCGGACAGGCAGCATCTTCGCCTCCTGCGCAATCTCAATATCCGTTTTCATTGGCACAACATTCCTTTCACGACATTATTATTTCTAATAAAAATACTATATATTACATAATACCACATAACATATGGTTTTGTAAACACCCGAGATAAAAATTCATTAAAGATTAACAAAAGTTTTTTAAATCCCGTCACCAAAACTCATTGGCTGCGTATGATAAAGTGAGCACAAAATAGGAGGTGCAAAACAATGTGTGGTAATGATTTCGGAAACAACGGTTGTCTCTGGATTATAATCCTTATAATCCTTTTGTTCTGCTGCTGCGACGGCGGAAACACGTTTAGCAATAATAATTGCGGCTGCAGCTGCGACTGCTAAACATCTCAACTTCGGTATGTAATTCGCCGCTGCGGACTATGTACAAGGTAAGACCTGCTGTAAAAATAATATTTAAGGAGGTTCCCATATGGGCTGCTTTGGAAACGGCTGCGGCAACGACGGATGCCTGTGGATCATAATTCTCATCATCCTTTTATTCTGCTGCTGCGGAAACGGAAGCAACTTCAGCAACAACGGTTGCGGCTGCTGCTAATTCATAGTTATGCGCAGCTCATGCTGCGCTTACAACAAAAGGGCGGAGGCTTATCCCCTGCCCTTTTGTTATATTAAAGCTTATTCGACCTATTTATGATACTTTCCGCCGTTTGAAATATTAAACGCGCGATATATCTGCTCTAAAAGTATAACTCGCATAAGCTGATGAGGAAATGTCATCTTTGAAAAGCTAAGCTTCATGTTTGCCATAGCCTTTATTTTCTCACAAAGTCCCATGGAACCGCCTATCACGAACACAATTTCGCTGTATCCCGAACCGCCAACCAATTCAAGCTTCTCGGCAAGCTTCTCAGACGATACCTGTCCCCCCTCTATGCACAAGGGTATCAGATACGCACCGCGGGGCAGCTTTTCGAGCAAACGCTCCCCCTCCTTGTCGAGCACCAGCTCCCTCTCCCTTGCCGTGGGATTATCCGGAGTCGGCTCGTCCTTGACCTCTATGATATTCAAGCGGCAATATCTGCCGAGTCGCTTTGAATACTCGGCGATTGCATCGGTGAAATACTTCTCCTTTATGCGCCCTACTGCGAGGATTGTAACCGTAAGCATATCAACTCCGCCTACAGCGCAAAGTAGTAGCCGACGCCGCGCTTCGTCATAATATGCTTCGGCTGTGAAGGGTCGTCCTCTATCTTCTCTCTGACACGACGCACTGTCACGTCAACCGTCCTGACATCGCCGTAGTATTCATAATCCCAGACATATTCAAGCAGGCTCTTTCTCGAGAAAATCTTATTCGGCTGTGCCGACAGGAACTTTATCAGTTCAAACTCACGCACAGTCAAGTCAATAAGCTTGTCCCCCTTGTAGAGCTCGTATCTGTTGCAGTCAAGCTTAAAGCAGCCCACCTCGATAATGTCGTTTTCGTTTTCCTTTTCCGGCTCAATCTCCATGCGGCGCATATTCGCCTTGACTCTCGCCAGAAGCTCCCTCATACTGAAGGGCTTTGTCACATAATCATCCGCACCGATTTCAAGGCCTAAAACCTTGTCCACCTCGTCATCCCGCGCGGTAATCATAAGTATCGGAACAGAGGAAACCTCCCTCACCTTTTTGCAGACGTCAAAGCCGTTCATCTCCGGCAGCATAACGTCCAGCAGAATCAGATCAGGCTTTTCATCGGGATCCCCCGGAATGGCCTTTGCCACAGCCTCAAGACCGTCATACGCCTCATCGACGACATACCCTTCCTTTTGAAGATTGAGCTTTAAAATATCTACAATACTCTTCTCATCGTCTACCACAAGAATTCTCTTTCCCATTTTTGTACCTCTTTCAATATCGAAAAATTGCGCCTCAGTAGGTTACATAATCCAGCGGATCCCGAAATTCACCGTTCACCTTAACCTCAAAATGCAGATGCGGGCCGGTGCTGTTTCCCGTGCTCCCCACATAGGCAATAAGCTGTCCGCGGCTGACTGTCTCACCCTCGCCGACGGATAGGCTGCTGCAATGTCCGTATGCCGTTTCAACACCGCCGCCGTGGTCTATCCTGATATAGTTCCCGTAGCCTCCGAGCCTTCCGGAAAAAATAACCGTCCCGTCTGCCGCCGCATATATCGCCTCGCCGTTGTCTGCACCGATGTCAATGCCGCTGTGCGCTCTGCCCCATCTCTGTCCGAAGCCGGAGGTCAAAACCCCGACTGCCGGATTGACAAACCCTTCATCAGAGTCGTCGACTTCGTCAAATTCCGCAGTCAAAAGCTCTGCGCTGTTCTCCGCACAGACCTCCTCAGCACAAATCTCACCGTCATGACTCTGCTCCGCATCATCCGCCGAGATGTAAAATCCCCCGGACAGGCAAAACGCCGCCGCAGCCACGGTCACAGCCTTCAATGCTGTAACTGCAATACCGCCAAAATTTTTCGTTGTTTTTTTTCGACTGTAATTCATTCAATACACCTCCGTTTATTTTGGGTATATTAAATTTATATTACAGTCTTAATAATTTTAAACTACTTTCAGTGAAAAATCAAGAGTTTTATTCAAATTTATCAATATTTTTTATAAAATTATTCCTTCCGCAGTATTATTTTAACATTTTACAAGGTTTTTTTCAAAAAAATTTTATAATATGTAAAATAAACTTGACATTTTTCAAAAATGCTGTATAATATAAATGTAAAGTATATTTTACATTTATATTATGATTGGAGTGATGATTTGAAAAACGTAATTAAGGAGCTTCGTAAGGAGCGGAAAATCACACAGGACGAATTTGCCGCCGCACTCGGGGTTACACGTCAGACGATCATCTCTTTGGAGAACGGTCGCTACAATGCGTCGCTTGTACTGGCGCATAAAATCGCAAAGTTTTTCGGACGAAGCATTGAAGAAGTATTTATTTTTGAGGGGGAATGACTTATGAATTTTAAAAGCAAAATCAAGATTCGTATTGCCGCAGGTATCTTCCTTGCCGCAATAGGTATCGCAATAATCGCTATCGGCAATGTCACCCAAAGTGATGCGGAGCTTCTGCACAGCTTCGGTGCGGTATATGCCGTCATGGGAATTATGCGTGTAATTAGCTACGCACGTCTTATCAGAGATGAGGGTGCCATGCGCCAACGCGAAATCGCCGAAAACGATGAGCGAACCGTGTATATAACAATGAAAGCCTGCACACTTGCCTTTTCAATATACGGTGTCGTAGCGTCAGCAGTTATAACAGCTCTCTTCCTTATCGGAAAGACCTCCGAGGCATCTGTTGTTGCCTACTGCATACTCGGCTTTATGCTTATATATCTGCTGTGCCGCACGATTATTGCAAAAAAATCATAATCCTTTTATAAATAGGTTATAATTTTCGGATATAAAATCAATAATTTTATATTGACGAATACTGCGTTTATGGTAAACTTAGATTATAGAATAAACTGCGGTATATATGCGCCGCGGTCAAGAGTTAAGCTTCTATAAGAAAGGTTATGATAAAAATGGCAGAATTACGTTATAATCCTCTGACCCGTGACTGGGTTATGATTGCATCCCACCGACAGAACAGACCGCAGATGCCCAAGGGCTGGTGTCCGTTCTGTCCCGGCTCCGGTAAGGTTCCCGATAACTTTACCGTATACAAGTACGATAACGACTTCCCCGCACTTTCGCAGACTCCGCCCGTCCCAGATGACGTGGAAACCGAGCTTTACAAGACCCGTGAGGCATACGGAAAGTGCGAGGTTATCCTCTACTCTCCCGAGCACACGGTTACCCTGCCGGAACTTCCGGTCGCTCACATCCGTGAGCTGGTAGACCTTTGGACAGACCGCTTTATTGACCTGTCACAGGACGAAAAGATAAAGTACATATTCATATTTGAAAACCGAGGTGATGTTGTGGGCGTAACAATGCCTCACCCCCACGGTCAGATTTACGGCTACAGCTATGTGCCGAAAAAGCTTGAGGTGGAGATTGACTCCTCCAAAGAGCATTTTGAAAAGACAGGGAACTGTCTCTTCTGCGATATAATAAAGAACGAGGTTGAGTTCAAAAAGCGTGTGATCTTCGAGAACGAGGATTTCATCACCTTCCTCCCCTTCTTTACCGATTATCCCTACGGCGTGTATATCGGCGCAAAGTCTCATGTACAGACCCTTGCCCAATTCACTGACCGCCAGAAGGATAACCTTGCGGCAATATTAAAGGAAACGGCAGGAACCCTCGACTGTCTGTTTGACTACCCCTTCCCCTATATGATGTGCATGCATCAGGGTCCCGTAAACGGCGAGGATTGCAGCGACTTCTTCCACTTCCACATCGAGTTTTTCCCTCCCATGCGTGCCGCCGACAAGCAGAAGTTCAACGCTTCCAGTGAGACCGGAGCATGGGCGGCATGCAACCCCACCGCACCCGAGGAAAAAGCAGAAGAGCTGAGAGCGGCTCACGAAAAATTTCTTAAAAAAATGTCTGAGGAGGACTGTTAAATGCTGAATGAACTTAAAAAACAATTCTTAGAGGTTTTCGGCGGTACGGACGAAGGCCTGCGTGTATTTTCATCTCCTGGAAGGGTCAACCTTATCGGCGAACACACCGACTACAACGGCGGCTATGTTTTCCCTGCCGCACTGACCATGGCAACCACCATAATCGCACGTCCGCGCACGGACAGCATTATCTGCATGAAGGCAACTGATTTGGACGGCGTTGTCGAAGGCGATCTTAACACCATCGATAAGTACAAGGATTTAAAATGGGGAAACTATCAGTTCGGAATATTCGATGAGCTCAAAAAAGCCGGCTACAACATCTGCGGCGCGGATATGCTCTTCCATGATACAACCCCCCACGGCGGCGGACTTTCTTCCTCTGCGGCGATTGAGGTTTCTGCGGCAATTGCCATGGCATCTCTCGGCGGCGCAAAGGATATAGACAACATTGAAATGGCGAAGATAAGCCAAGCTGCAGAGCACAACTACATAGGCGTAAACTGCGGTATTATGGATCAGTTTGCCTCGGCAATGGGCAAGGCGAACCATGTAATCTTCCTCGACTGCAAGACACTGGACTATCAGCTGGTTCCCATGAACCTCGGCGGCTGCAAGCTTGTGATTTCAAACACCAACAAAAAGCGTTCTCTTGCCGACTCCAAGTACAACGAAAGACGTGCTGAGTGCGAAGCCGGTCTTGAAATGCTCAAGGCGGCACTCCCCGACAAGAACTGCCTCGGCGAGATTTCAATGCAGGAATATGAGGAAAACAAGCACCTTATCACCGACGAAACGGTAAACAATCGCGTCCGCCACGTAATCTCGGAAGATGACCGGGTTCTGCGTTCGGTTGAGGTTTTAAAGCAGGGCGATTTATGTGCCTTCGGAAAGCTCATGAACGCCTCTCACGAGTCACTTCGAGACCTATATGAGGTTTCCTGTACCGAGCTTGACACTCTGGTAGAGAGCGCACAAAAATTAGACTGCGTTTTAGGCTCGAGAATGACCGGCGCAGGCTTTGGCGGCTGCACCGTAAGCCTTGTTAAAGAGGACGGCGTTGACGAATTCATCGAAAAGGTCGGTGCGGAATATCTCGAAAAGGTCGGCTATGCTGCATCCTTCTATATAAGCGAGATCGGCGACGGCGGCAGAGAGATTGTCAACCCCTTCTGATTTTGTAATATAAATAATCACAGCAAGCGGAGGCTGATGCAAGCATGAAAAATATTATAAACTGCACCTGTCAAAACGAAAAGGTTTACTCCCGTTACATTTCCGAGGTGTCGGGCGGACACACATACATACTCCCCGACCCCGATTCTGATATGCGAGAATACTGTCCCTTTGACGATATAGCCTCTGTTACGGAGGACTATCTCATGATTGGGTATATGCTGGAATCCGGTGCGGATACCGTTGAAAACACATTGGAATTTATCAAGAAGTACGGTATGCCCCACCGCGGAAAGCGGCGGCTCAATGCCGATAAATTTGCCGATGATGCACGGCTTTTGTACCTTCATTTAACGGAAATCACCTCCCGACCCTATCCCGAAAATCCCGAGTGGCTTCTCGAGACAGACCCCATATCCGCAATTGTCAGAGCAGACGGCGGCGAATCCGTTATCGAATGGCAGACCACATCATTAGCCTCTGCAATTGAGCTTGGATATATGCTTCTTCTTGGAAGTGAGCATTGCAGGCTCGGCATCTGCAAGAACTGCGGCAAGCCGTATTTTGCCCAAAATCCGAAAACGGAGTTTTGCCAAATCGCCTGCCGCAACAGGTACAATGTAAAGCTTCACCGAGCCCGGCAAAAGCAAGGCGAATAAAATTTTATAAATTTGAGAGAGCCGTTCCGCCAACTGCGGAGCGGCTTTTTATATATAAATAAATAAATATATGATACTTTTCTCCGAATAAAATCCGAAATAATTTTTTCATTGCAGTTGGGCTTGGCAACTGTATGGGCATAGGGCAATTATTCATTAAAATTATTTCGGATTCTTAATTTTACAATTGCCTATTTATTTATCATTCCATATATTATTCTTATTATCCGAAACACACGCCGTAATATTCTAAAGAATCCCGATTTTCAGATAATAAAAAAATTTTTTTAAAAAGTATTGTATAATTTTACAAATTGTGTTATACTATATATGCCAAACAAATTTTAATAAACTCCACTTAATCGAAGTGTGTATTTTTCTAATTGACAAAAATGCATACTCTGTTTTTGCATACTTTGATAAGTGGTAAAAAATTTGTTTGGCGACAATCGGAGTGAATGCGTTTTTTATGCGTCAGCTTCGGTTGGCGCATTTTTTTATTTTACGGAGGGTTTACCAATGAAAAAGAAAATTTTAAGTTTTATGTTCGTCATTTGTATCTGTCTGAACCTGCTCGCCGTCTCGCCTTTATCGGTCTTCGCCGAGGAAAGCGGCACCTGCGGCGATAACCTTACATGGACCTTAAGCGGCAATACTCTTACAATCAGCGGCACCGGCGATATGTATGATTATAATTCCGATATCGAAGTCCCTTGGTATCAAATAAAAGATGATATTTACTATTTAGTTATCGACAGCGGTGTAACCTCTATCGGCAACTACGCTTTTTATCGAGTCACACATATCACGGATGTTACTATACCAACCGGCGTAAAATCAATAGGGGCATGGTCATTCTATAGCTGTTTCTGTATTGAAACGATAACAATTCCCGGGAGCGTGCAATCAATTAAAGAAAACGCATTTTGCTGGTGTGACGGTTTAAAAGAAGTAACACTTACTGAAGGAATAAAATCAATTGAAGACTACGCATTTATTTACTGTAAAAATTTATCAAAGATAAATATTCCAAGCAGCGTCGAATGTATAGGTGCTGATGTGTTCGGAGATACTCACAACTTGATTATAACGGTCGATGAAAACAACGAAGTCTATTCATCGTTAGACGGCGTATTATTCAATAAAGATAAAACTGAAATTATTAAATATGCAAAGGATAATATCCAAGACGAATATATAATACCTGACGGTGTAATCTTTATAAGGTCTAATTCATTTTGTGCATGTAAAAATCTAAAAAGTGTACAGCTGCCGAATAGCATAGAATATATTGAGGATGGAGCTTTTTCTCAATGTGACACTTTATCGAATATAAATATTCCGAACAGTGTAACGATGATCGGCGGCAGTGCATTTTATTCTTGCTACACCTTAACAGATATAACTATTCCTTTCGGGGTAACATACATCGGAGGCGAAGCTTTCAACGGCTGCAAAAGCTTAAATATTTACGTTGATGAAAAAAACGAATATTTTTCATCCTTGGATGGAGTTTTGTTTAATAAGGATAAAACCGAAATTATTACATATGCAAAGGATAAAATTAATTCTGAATATGTTATCCCATACGGCGTAACATCAATTGAACAATATGCTTTCTATTACTGTACTGACTTAACAAACGTAAAAATACCAAATACCGTAAAATCAATAGAAAGATCCGCATTTTTCGTTTGCAACAACTTAACCAGCATAATAATTCCAAATAGTATAAATTTAATTGAAGATTCAGCATTTTACTATTGTCAAAGCCTTACCGATGTATATTACACCGGAACACAGGAACAGTGGGAGCAAATAAGTATTGGCAAAAACAATACATATCTTCAAAACGCAACCATTCATTATAACTGTTCGCCCGAGCAGTCAAGACCTGTTTGTCAAATAAACGGTGCCGTAGCTTCAGCAGATAAAATGACGGTTTACGTTTCAAGCAGTTTAGGCGCGGTAAACAATACTATGCTTATTGCAAAATATAAGAGCGGCATTTTAATCGGACTTACCGAAAAGCAGATTGACTTATCGGCAGACAGCAATGAAGTTGTATTTGAGAATTTCACAAAGGGAAATGCCGATATGATAAAAATAATGCTGTGGAGCCGCGCCGAACCCTTTAAGCCCCTGTGCGGCGAATACACTATTCTTTAAACACTCGTTATATAACTTGCACCTGTATAATTTATTTTAAATAGGTATTATTAAGTTTAAAAGTTAAGCAAACCAAAGTATATTTAAGCCACAGGCAGGCAGGGCGATAAATCCGCCCTGCCTGCTTCTCAGTAGTAACATAAAAATCCGAACAAAACATCTTATACACTGCCTTTGACCATATCTGACAATAGTTTTAAGAAATTAACAATAATTCTCACGCTAAATCCAATTTTAATTTCCACAGTGGAATTTACCTTGTGAATTAACTTAAAACTAAAAAAATTAAAAAATAATTTGAAAAATTCCCGAAAAACACTTGACAAAAGGTTAAAAATATGTTATTATAGTTAAGCTTTAGCGGAGACGCTGTCCGAGCGAAGCTCGCCGGAGTGGCGGAACTGGCAGACGCCCAGGACTTAAAATCCTGTGGGACTTTTATCCCGTACCGGTTCGATCCCGGTCTCCGGCACCAATTAAATATCGCAGGGTAGAGCAGTTTGGTAGCTCGTCGGGCTCATAACCCG
>CACXES010000002.1 GCA_902766745.1 uncultured Ruminococcus sp. | reverse complement strand
TAATATCGCAATGCTCGGATTTCGAGACAGAGGAATAAAAGACGGTTCGCACTTGTATGTGATTAAGTATACTACGGCTCGTGCGGTTCTTGTAGAGGTGTGCTTTGTGGACACAAAAAGCGATGCGGAGCAATACAAAAAAGTCGGTGCGCCAAATATAGCGGCGGCAATATGCGAAGGCATTACGGGTAAAAAAATAACCGATGAGGAGGGAATATCAATGTCGCAGTATGAGGAATTAAAGAACGAGATTTCACAGCTGACGGATACGGTAAAAATTCTTGCCACCGAGCTGCAAGATATGAAAAATCCGATGATTTACAACTACATCGACGAAAATATGCCCAAGTGGGCGCGTGAGGCGGTGCGGAAAGCGGTTGATAAAGGAATACTGAAAGGGGAAGATGAAGGTCTGAACCTCACATATTCCGATTTGCGCACCATTGTCAGAGAATACCGCGCCGGACTTTATGATTAAAAATCTGACAACATTTTGACAACGTTTTCGTTGATTTATCAGGGTGATTTTAGGTCTTATCAAGGGAAAGCAAACACAAATAAAAGCCGCATAAACACGGGATTTTCCCAAGTTTATGCGGTTCATTTTTTGGTGGAGCATAGGGGACTTGAACCCCTGACCCCAACACTGCCAGTGTTGTGCGCTCCCAACTGCGCCAATGCCCCGTAAAATTTTACCTCTCTATTTTAGCAAATGCATATCCGTTTGTCAATACATTTCGGAAAATTCTTATATATTCGTGAAATTTCCGTATATTCAAATCAAAAGCCTTTCTGTGCCGCACTTTTGCCTGCGTTATTTCCGGCATATCGGTCGATTTCCGCTCAAAGAATAAAATGCGGCACGAAACGGCACTCCGTATTGATGTATAATAAAAGAAAAAAACGAACGGAGGATTATTATGGCTAATAAACGAATGTTTTCAAAGGCTGTCATTGAGAGCGACGCTTTTCTCGATATGCCGATTTCGGCGCAGGCACTGTACTTTCACTTGGGGCTGAGGGCGGACGATGACGGCTTTGTGGGTAACCCGAAGTCGATACTCAGGGAAATTCAGGCATCGAAAGACGACCTGCAGATTTTAATTGCAAAAAGCTTTATAATTGCATTTGAAAGCGGCGTCATTGCTATCACTCATTGGCGCGTGAACAATATGATACGCAAGGATCGATACAAACCCACCCTTTATCGGGAGGAGTACAGCCGGCTTACTATTGAAAAAAGCAGAATTTATGAGGGTTCCGAGCAAGAGGTTTACCAACCGGCAACCGTTGGTCAACCAAATGACAACCATTGGTTGCCGCAGTATAGGTTAGATAAGAATAGGTTAGATAAGAATAGGTTAGATAAGAATAGGTTAGATAAGAATAGGTTAGATAAGAATAGGTTAGACGAGGGTAGGTCAGATAAAATCAGAGCAGATCAGATGAGTACAGACAACGGCGGTACGGACAGGGCAGAGTATAAGGGTTACATAGGTGAGGATAAAAGAGAGAAAAATACCGCCGCCGAGGTTTTGAATGTCTATGAAAAGCTGATTGGTATAGTTACATCGGGGATTATCGATGATATAGACAGCTTTATCGGCAAGGGAATGGAACCGGAGCTTATTATCCGTATTATCGAATACGCCTGCGAGAGAAACGCACGAAATTGGCAGTATATTCAGCGGTGTATTATCAATAATCTCAGTGAAGGGATAAAAACTCTTGCCGACTACAACCGCAAGGAGGCGGACAGAGCGGCAAGGAAGGCGGCTTCGGAAAAGACCGACCCGACGGGGAAATGGTGCGTCAGTGATGAGGATGTAAATCTTGATGATATATTGGGACGGGAGGGTTAAAGGATGAGCTTTACAGAGGCATTGGAGTCTGCCGCAAGAGCGGCGGCGGAGCGAGTGAATATAAATGAGGGCGACTACATAGGCGAGGACGGCTTGCTTCACTGTGCAAGCTGTCACAAGAACAAGCAGACAAAAATCGTTATCGGCGGCAAGGAGAGGGTTGTATATTGTATATGCGACTGCAGAGAGGCGGAGCTTGCGGCGGAGAAGGCGGCAGAGGCGGAGCGAGAGCGGCGCACACGCATAGCGGGACTTCGGTCAGCGTGCTTTTCGGAACGGGCAATGGAGAAATGGAGCTTTGAAAACGACAACGGCTGCAATCCAAAGCTGACCGCCGCAATGGAGAGATACGTTGAAAATTTCGGCGAGTACAAAAGTCGGGGCAAGGGACTTCTGTTATGCGGAAGCTGCGGAACGGGCAAGACCTACGCCGCCTGTGAGGTTGCGAACGCCTTGATTGACAGGGGAGTGTCGGTCAAGGTCACCAACTTCAGCCGTGTTTTGAACGAGCTTCAGGGGACCTATGACAGACAGGGTTACCTGGATGCACTGAATGCTCATTCACTGTTGGTGATTGACGATTTGGGCGTTGAGCGCGGCACGGATTTCGCGCGGGAGCAGGTTTTTAACGTGATAGACGGGCGGTACAGGACGGGACTTCCGATGATAATAACCACAAACCTTTCGCTGTCCGAGATCAACAAGGCACCCGATGCGGAAAGCAGGCGAATTTACGACCGAATTTTGGAGAGATGTCACCCTATATCGGTAAACGGCGCAAGCCATCGGCGGCAAAGGGTGCGCAATGAATACGAGGCAACAAGGCTGCGGCTGGGACTGTGATAAATGAATGAATAATGAATAATGAATGATGAATAATGAATAATACAAAATAAAAAATCCCGTCTTGCGACAGGATTTTTATTTTGAAAGAACAGAATAT
>CACXES010000001.1 GCA_902766745.1 uncultured Ruminococcus sp. | reverse complement strand
CCGTCTTTGATTTCGCAGTCGGTTCCCGTTAAAATCGGCGCTCCGAGCGGGAATTTTAATGCCGCCTCTGTTGTCAGATTAGGGTTATATACCGAAAACAACAACGCTTTATCGCGGGGCGATATTGTCATACACGGAGATTTTACTTCGTCGGATTTTTTGTTGTACATAATACTGTATCCGAAGCCTTCAAGCAGTTCTCTGATTTTTGACGGTGATGATGTGACAGCTGCCTTATTATTAATGTTCGAAAGCTCCGACAAGGCTCTTTCGCTGCCGTAATATATAACTCTGCCGCCTGTTTGCTCAAATTCGGATAGCTTATCTGCAACCTCTGCCGTTTGCGGTACCGGGGATATTAATACACTTGCCTTATATAAATTCAGGTTATGCTTTACAAAATTATCCGCAGATACAACGCAATTAAGGGGGAGGCCGTCATTTATTGCCTCCATTATATATCTGTCGCCGTAATACATCTCTGAAAGCGCTGCTTCGTCGCTTGTTGTTGAAAATTCGCGTATTGGGTAAACCCATACAAGCGGTGACGGACTGTCCGGCGCATCCTTTTCAGCCTTTAATATATGCGGCAGCGGCTCATTTACACAAGAGTCCGGCATATCTCCGAAGGAGTTGTCGACAGATAAAATATTAAACAATTCTGCCGATCGAACATTGCCGTCCGCATCTATTCTCGAAACAGCCATCGGGAGATATATATCGTGAGGTTCACCGCCGTATCGGTCGTACCACGGCGAGTTCACCCACCACGGGTCGTGTATGTAATAGCGGAATAAGAACTCATCCCCCGGCAATTCACATATTCTCGTCATATGCCCCATTATCTCAAGACCGAAATTATCGTTTAATGCGGCCCACGGAGAATTGGGAGGAGGTACAATATTAAGGTTTCCGTTATAAATATCATACAGAGGTACACCGTCAGTTGCATAATCTATACCGACGGAATTATTTGTGCCTCTTGTTGCAACGAGAATATCGGGGCATTCCTGTCTGAAAAGCGTCCAAAACTCTTTAATTTTGCTTTTTACTCCGGAGAGCTTATCGGGTCTGAAATTCTCGCCGTCAAATATTTTGCCCTCCAAGCTCCAAGGGCAATCGCTGAAACCAAAGCCGTTGGAAAGCCAGATATAGTCAAAGCCCATATCCCGCAAAAAGATATTTGATTGCTTACCCAAAAATGTTGCGAACGGGGTTTTATCGGGAATACCGTCGGGATATGCGGCATAGCGGCGGTTATCGCCGTTCAAAAGCGCCGTTGCGTCAACAAATCCGAAACTGTCCAGCTTTTGCCCGGACGTAATCTCTCTGTGACGATTGTATTTGAAATCCGATTCGGCAAATTCGGGGCCTATATCAAATGTTTCGCCTACGGTAATCTTTGAATTCGGATACAGCTCCTTGCCGACCTCTTTGATTTTAGCGACTATGGTTTTTAAAATTCCGTATGTCATAACGGGAGGGGCTTCTATATATTTTTGCTTACGTTCATGAAGTGATGTTGCAGGGTTTTCATCCTCTGACAAAAGCGGTTTGTTTGCGGTTCCGACATAGCTGCACCATTCAAATGCGGTGTTTTCATCTCCGTTATAATCCAGTATCTCACTGCCGTCCGAAGTCCACAGCATAACCGAGATTTCCTCACGTTCTTTAAGCAGCGGCATCCATTGGGTAAACATTTTTCTTAATACAGACTCTATATATTTATCATCTGTCTGTTTGAAAGGCTTGAGGCTCAATTCAAGGGTTATTTTCTTAAACATCGTGCATTTCTCCTTATCTGACGATTACACTTTCTATGCCTAAAACATCGGCAATTTTTTTAATGGTGTTTGCGTGATGGCCTATTCCCAAGGCGTAATGATGTGTCGGGCCTTCCATTACCCATTTCTTGATGAATTCCTTTGTTGTCGGTTCAAAAAATCCTCTTGTGTTTGTGTTGCCGGTGGGAGGAATGGGACCTTTTTTGGAGTAGCCTTCACCTATAACAAATTTGAATTTTCCGTCAAATGTCTGTGTAATACCAAGCATGGTAATGGGCCCTTCCTTTAATTTAAATTCAACAGACGCACCGTTGCCCGGCTTGCCGTGGAACTTTGTAAGGCTCCTTAAAATAGGCTTACCCTCTGCAATGGCGATATGGTGCGGCCCGTCATGCCCCACAAGAATAAAGTCCTCGTTAAAGTCGAAGGGATGAAATTCCGCAAAACTTCCGCCTATGTTAAGTCTGTCCATAATGAGCATTGCGACGAGCGTCTTAATATCAAATTCGCCGCACATCGGAATTCCCTGTGCGTTGAGTATTGAATTACCCACGATGAACGAGGTTGCAACCTCACGCTGTATTGTGTTCTCACGGCCTTCGTAGTAATATGCAAGACCGTCAAGATTAAATGTATCTATAAGTCTGTCAAGTGCAGCCGCTCCCTTTGCGGCCTTTTCAAGGTCGGCGTCCGTAAGCTTCATTGTAACAGGGTCGCTGACCGGTGTGGGCGTGTCGAATTCTTCGAGTATTAACGCCTTCTTTGCTTCAATTTCTTCCGCTGTAACTTTTTCATATTCCTTTACAACATCATCGATTTCAATCAGCGGAATATGTACCCCGAATGCAGAGGATACCGCTGTGGGGTCTGCGTGCATATCGTACATCGCTTCAAGCACGTGTCCCATAAGGCCGAGCCTTGCTCCCTTTAAATCGTGCAATACCTTTGCAATCTCACACCATTCGGAAATTTCGTTTTCTGCCTCCTTATCGTTATACAAGCAGCCGATTATAACATCTTTTACCGGCTTTCCCAAACGAATTGCAACGCCCGTAAACTCCGGCACGGAACAGATGTTGTCATTCTCAAGCTGCATAAAGGTGCACGCCTTTGAATAATCCATATTCATAAGCGGCTGCAGTGCAGTGAGAATAATCGGTGCGTTTGTATTCTGCACGATAGGTGCAAAAACCGATGAAGTGGCATATGTAATCATATTGCAGATAATAAGGTCTATCTTATCACCGTTAATCTTCTCCGCAACCTCAAACGCTTTGCTGTTGGAACCGACAATGCCGTAATCAAATACCTTTACCTCGTTGCTTTCCACCAATTTCACGGTATCCGTATGGTAACCGTTCAAGGACTCTTCAAGCCCTTCAAACTGTTCGAAATACACCTCGTGAATGACAGAAAAAAAAGCAATGTTCGCTGTTCTTTGTTTTTTACGTGTAATCATTAGAATTCCTCCGATTTTTATATTTATCATACATTGATTATATCAAAAAGATTATTATAATCAATGCACAAAGTAAAT